>JAICUS010000197.1 GCA_025935735.1 Solirubrobacteraceae bacterium
GCCCGCTCAGCTCGACCGTGTCGAGGATGCGCTGGAAGAACCGCAGCTCGGTGGCGAACACGATCGCCGCCACGGACATCAACGACGTGACGACGAACGTGCGGTCGCCGAACGTGTCCAGGCTGAACACCGAGCGGCGCTCGTCGCGCGCCGTGATCGAGAACGCCAGGTTGCCGATGGCGAACGTGGTCAGCGCCATGGTGCGGGCCAGCGCCTCGTCCCGGTCGTGCTCGGCGGCCGCCGCCACCGCCAGGGTGCCGGCCGCCATCACCAGCCCGGCGACGACGAACCAGCGCGTGTCGGCGCGCCGGAGGATCGGCTGGTCGGGCCGGCGCGGCCGGCGCGCCATCAAGCCCTCGGCGGGCTTGCCGTACCCGAGGCCGATCGCCTGGAAGACCTGGGTGGTGAAGTTCACCCACAGCGTCTGCATCGGCAGGAACGGGATCCCCGACACGATGTTGAGGATGCTGGCGCCGAGGAACGTGACGATCATCCCGGCCAGCGCGCCCATCTGGAAGCGGATGTACTTGACGAGGTTGTCGTAGAGCCCGCGCCCGAGCTCGACCGCCTTGACGATTGTGGCGAAGTTGTCGTCGGTGAGGATCATCGCCGCGGCCTCCTTGGAGACCTCGGTCCCGGTGATCCCCATGGCGATCCCGATGTCCGCGCGCTTAAGCGCCGGGGCGTCGTTGACGCCGTCGCCGGTCATGCCGACCACGTGGCCCTTGCGCTTGAGCATGTCCACGAGGCGGACCTTCTGCTCCGGCGTGACCCGGGCGATCACGCCGATCTCGTCGATCTCCGTGCGGGCCTGCTCGTCGCTGAGCTCGGCGAACTGCGCGCCGGAGATCGCCCGGCCCTCGATCCCCAGCTCGCGGGCGATCGCCTCGGCGGTGATCGCGTGGTCGCCCGTGATCATGCGCACCTGGATCCCGGCCGCGTGGGCGGTGGCGATCGCCGCCTTGGCCGCGGGCCGCGGCGGATCGACGATGCCCACCAGCGCGAGCAGCGTGAGGCCGTCCATCAGGCCCAGAAGGTCCGCGCCCGGGTCGAATCCCACGGGGTCGAAGTCGCGCCGGGCGGTGGCCATGACGCGCAGGCCCTGCCTGGCCAGCCGCTCGTTCTCGCCCAGATAGCGTGCCGTGAAGGCGTCGTCGACGCTCGCGGTGCCCATAGCCGGGTCCAGATGCGACGACGCGCGCGCCAGCAACTGGTCCGGCGCGCCCTTCACGTAGCAGCGGATGACCTCGCGCCCGGTCTCGTCGGACATGCGGTGGAACGTGGCCATCAGCTTGTAGGCCGTGTCGAACGGCAGCTCGGCCACACGCGGATAGCGCTCGCGCGTCGTCACGGGATCCACCCCGCCCTTGGCGGCGAGGACGACCAGCGCGCCCTCGGTGGGGTCGCCGATCATCTCGCCCGCCTCGGTGACCACCGCGTCGCAGGCGAGCGCGAGCGGGAACATGAACGGCTCGAGGTCCAGTTCCGGCTCGCCGGCCACCCGCTTGATCGTGCCCTCCGTGCCGTACCCGCGGCCGGAGACGGTGTAGCGGCGGCCGGGGATGGTCAACTCCACCGCGGTCATCTGGTTGAGGGTCAGCGTGCCGGTCTTGTCGGAGCAGATGGCCGACGTGGCGCCGAGCGTCTCCGTGGCGCGCAGCCGCTTGACGATCGCGTTGGTCTCGGCCAGCAGGCGCGTGCCGCGGGACAGGATCGTCGTCACCACCGCCGGCAACCCGGTGGGGATGGCCGCGATGGCGAACGCCACCGCCACCGTGAACACCTCGGTGAAAGTCTGTCCGCGAGCCATGTTGAGCACGACCGAGGCGACCAGCGCCAAGCCGGCGATCGTCACGAGCTGCTTGGTCAGCCGCTCGAGCTGGACCGTCAGCGGCGACTTGCTGTCGTCCTGGTGCTGCAGCAGCCCGGAGATGTGGCCGACCTCGGTGGCCATCCCGGTGGACGTGACCACGAACTCGCCGGTGCCGCGTGTGACGTTCGTGTTCATGTAGACCATGTCGCTGCGGTCCCCCAGCGCCGCGTCCGGCGCGGCCACCGCGTCCACGCCCTTGGAGACCGGCACGCTCTCGCCGGTCAGCGCGGACTCGGCGATCTCCAGCGTCGCCGCGCTGAGGACGCGCCCGTCCGCGGGGATCACGTCGCCCGCCTCGACCTCGACGACGTCGCCCGGCACGAGCCCCTCGGCCGGCAGCAGCTTCAGCTCGCCGTCGCGGCGGACGCGCGCCTTGACGATCATCATCTTGGCCAGCGCCGCCACGGCCGCCGCCGCCTTGCCCTCCTGGTTGAGCCCGAGGACGGCGTTCAGCAGCGTCAGCAGCAGGATCATGATCCCCGTGCCCGGCTGCTTGACCGGGTAGATCGAGATCAGGCCGGCGCCGAGCAGGACGATCTGCATCGGGTCGCGGTACTGGCGCACGAACGCGTGCCAGCGCGGCTCGGCCTTCGCCTCGGCGAACTTGTTCGGTCCGTAGCTCGCGAGGCGCATGGCCGCCTCGTCGCTCGTCAGCCCGCGTGCCGGCTCCACGCGCAGCTCCTGCACGGCGCCCTCGCGCGAGAGCACGTGCCAGGTCGGCGTCTCGGTGGTCGCCGCAGGCGGCGCGGTGGTGGCCATCTTCGATCCCTTCTCTCTCAGCCCGTGTGGGCGGCCGCCGCGAGCTCCACCCGCGTGCCGGACTCGCCGGACAGGAGCCCCTGTGTGTGGTCGATCGACCCGATCGCGGCGAACCCGCCCGCGCGCTCGGCGAACCAGCAGGCCGCGCGCACCTTCGGGCCCATCGAGCCCGCGGCGAACTCGCTCGCGCCGAGCTCCCCGGGCGTGGCGCTGCGGATCGCCCGCTGCCCCGGACCGCCCCAGTCCTCGTAGACGGCGTCGACGTCGGTGACGATCAGCAGCGCGTCGGCCCCGATCTCGATGGCCAGCAGCGCGCTCGCCAGGTCCTTGTCGATCACCGCCTCGACGCCCTGCAGCCGCCGGCCGGCCGGGACGGGATCGTCGACGTACGTCGTCGGGATGCCGCCGCCGCCCGCGCAGATCACGATGACGCCCTGCTCGAGCAGCGCCTTGATCACGGGGATGCCGAAGATCCGCTTGGGCGCGGGCGAGGGCACGGCACGACGCAGCTTGTCGCCATCCGGCATCATCGCCCAGCCCTTCTCGCGCGCCACCCGCGCGGCCTCGCCGGCGTCGTAGACCGGGCCGATCGGCTTGGTCGGGTGCCTGAAGGCGGGGTCGCCGGCGTCAACCTCGATCATGGTCAGCAGCGTGGCGATATGGCGCTCGAACGGCAGCTCGTTGCCGAGCTCCTGCTCGAGCATGTAGCCGACCATGCCCTCGGTCTGCGCGCCCAGGACGTCCAGCGGGTAGGTGTCCACGGCCGTGTAGGCCGAGCCCTGGAGCGCGAGGAGCCCGACCTGCGGCCCGTTGCCGTGGGAGACCACCAGCTCGTGCTCGCGCGCCAGCGGCGCGAGTGCCCGGCAGGCCGCCCGCGCGTTCGCCCGCTGGTTGTCCGCCGACAGCGCCTGGCCGCGGCGCAGCAGCGCGTTGCCTCCGAGGGCGACGACGACGCGCACGTCAGCTCCCCAGCGTGGCGACCATGACCGCCTTGATCGTGTGCATGCGGTTCTCGGCCTCGTCGAACACGATCGAGGCGGGCGACTCGAAGACGTCCTCGGTCACCTCGAGGGCCGGCATCCCGAACTTCTCGAAGATCTGCTTGCCGACCTGCGTCTCGGTGTTGTGGAACGCCGGCAGGCAGTGCATGAACTTCACGTCGGGGTTGCCGGTGGCGGCCATCGCCTGCGCGTTGACCTGGTAGGGCTTGAGCAGCTCGATCCGCTGCGCCCACACGTCGTCGGACTCGCCCATCGACACCCACACGTCGGTGAGCAGCACGTCGCACCCGCGCACGGCCTCCGCCACGTCCTCGGTGATGGCGATCCGCCCGCCCGAGCCGTCCGCGAAGCCCTGGGAGAGGTCGATCAGCGCCTGCGAGGGCCACAGCGACCGCGGCGCGGCGATCCGCGCGTCCATCCCCAGCTTCGCCCCGATGGCCAGGTAGCTGTTGGCCATGTTGAAGCGGGCGTCGCCGAGGTAGCAGAACGCCATCTCGTCGAACGGCTTGTGCAGGTGCTCGCGCATCGTCAGGAAGTCGGCGAGCATCTGCGTGGGATGCCACTCGTCGGTCAGGCCGTTGTACACCGGCACGCCGGCCCAGCGCGCGAGCTCGTCGGCCACGCTCTCGCCGAAGCCCCGGTACTCGATCGCGTCGTACATGCGCCCGAGGACGCGCGCGGTGTCCTTGACGGTCTCCTTGTGGCCCATGTGGGAGCCGCCCGGGCCGATGAAGGTGACGTGGGCGCCCTGGTCGTAGGCGGCCACCTCGAACGCGCAGCGCGTGCGCGTCGAGTCCTTCTCGAAGATCAGCGCGATCTCGCGGCCGGTGAGCCGCTGTTCCTCCGTGCCGGCGCGCTTGGCCGCCTTGAGCTCGGCCGCGAGGTCGATCAGGTAGCGGATCTCGTCCGCGCTGTAGTCGGTCAGCGTGAGGAAGTGCCGGCCGCGCAGGGCGGCGGCGACGTCGGCATGGTCGGTGGCAGCGGTCATCGGTGGTCCTTTCAGGCGTCGCGGGAGATCGGGCAGGTCATGCAGTGGCCGCCGCCGCGCCCGCGCCCGAGCTCTGAGCCGGCGATCGCGAGCACCTCGACGCCGGCCTTGGTGAGCTTGGCGTTGGTGGCTTCGTTGCGCTCGTAGGCCACGACGGTGCCGGGCGACAGCGCGACCACGTTGTTGCCGTCGTCCCACTGGTTGCGCTCGGCCTCGAACTCGTTGCCGCCGGTGGGCACGAGCGTCAGGTCGGTGAGCCCCAGGGCGTCCTTGAGCTCGTCGACGAACCGGCGGTCGGACACCTCGGCGGCCACGCCACCGTCGCCGTCCGGCCGGTAGAGGATCGGCACGATGTCGTTGACGACCGGCGCGTACAGCGTGGCGACGTGGCGGTCGCAGAACGTGAAGACGGTGTCGAGGTGCATCGCCGCGCGCGTGCGCGGCATCCGCGCGCCGATCACCAGCCGGGCGGCGCCGGCGGCGAAGAGGTTCTGCGCGAGGATGCTCACCGCGCGGGCGTTGGAGCGCTCCCCCTGGCCGACGAGCACGACGCCGTCGCCCACCGGCATCATGTCGCCGCCCTCGATGGTCGCGGTGCCCCAGTCGTGGTCGACGCCGCCGAACCAGACCCGGCAGCCCGCGAAGCGCGGGTGGAAGCGGTAGACGGCCTCGACGTTGAGCGTCTCGTGCTGGCGGGCGGGCCAGAACATCGAGTTGATCGAGACGCCGCCGTACAGCCAGGCGCTCGTGTCGCGCGTGAACAGCTGGTTCGGCAGCGGCTTGAGGATGAAGTCGGTCGGCTCGAGCGCCCGGCCCACGGCCGCGACGATCTCGGCGGGCAGCTCGGCCAGCGTCACGCCGCCGGTCAGGCGCGTGGCCAGCTCGTCCGCCGGCATCCCGGCCATCCACGCGGTCAGCTCCCGCGAGAAGATCGTGGTGACCTCCTCGGGGCGCAGCTTGTGGGCGAGCAGCCACTCCCGCGCAGCCGCGTCGGCCAGCGTCTCCGCCAGCAGGTCGTGGAAGACCAGCACCTCGACGCCGCGCGAGCGCATCAGGTCGACGAACGCGTCGAACTCCTGGCGCGCCCGGCGCACCCAGATGACGTCGTCGAACAGCAGCTCGTGGCAGTTGGTCGGCGACAGCCGCTCGTGCGCCAGGTCGGGCCGGTGGACGATGACGCTGTGCAGCGTGCCGACCTCCGAGGCGACGCCCAGGGCGGGGGTGGTGGTGGGGACGGCCACGTGGTTCTCCTCTCAGCTCAGGGCGGCGGCGCCGCTCACGAAGACGACGGCGACGACGAAGGCGGCGGCGGCGCACGGCCAGACGAACTTCAGGTAGCGGTCGTAGCCCACCTTCGAGAGGGCCAGGCCGCCCATGATCACCGCCGAGGTCGGGGTGATCAGGTTCACCAGCCCGGACGCGGACTGGTAGGCGGTGACCGCCACCGAGCGCGACACGCCGGCGAAGTCGGCCAGCGGCGCCAGGATCGGCATGACGAGCGCCGCGTGCCCGGAGGACGACGGCACCAGGAACGCGATCGGCACGTTGACGATCAACGTCAGCGCGCCGAACACCCCCTGCGAGCTGCCGGAGACGGCGCTCTCCATCCAGTGCAGGACGGTGTCGGTCATGTAGGTGTTCTTCATGACCACGGTGATGCCGCGGGCGAGCACGATGATCAGCGCCGCGGCCAAGAAGTCGGAGGCGCCGGCGATGATCGTGTTGACCGTCCCCTCCTCGCCGAGCTTGGCGATGAGGCCGATCACCACCGCCATGACGAAGAACAGCGCCGCCGCCTCGGGGAAGTAGAACGAGGCGAACGTCGGCAGCGGGAAGTCCTTGCCCCAGCCCTCCTGCCACAGGTCGTTCCAGGGGATGAAGCCGTAGATCATCACCAGGAAGGAGCCGATGAACAGGACGAGGACGAGCTTCTGGCGGCCGGTGAGCTTGGGGACGTCGCCGATCAGGCTCTCCGCATCTCGGGCGTCGGTGGGCGAGATCCCCACCACCGAGGAGGCCGGGTCGCTGCTCACGCGGCGCGCGTACCGGATCACGTAGCCGATCGCCAGGCCTACGAGCACGATCCACATGGCGATCCGCACGCCGATGCCCTCGCCCAGGCTGATGCCGGCCGCGTCGGAGGCGACGCCGGTGGCGAACGGGTTGACGGTCGAGCACAGCACGCCGGTCCCCGCGCCCAGGAAGATGATCGCGGCCGCGACCATGCGGTCGTACCCGAGCGCGAGCGCCAGCGGCACGAGCAGGACGAAGAAGCCCAGGGTCTCCTCCCACATGCCGTACGACGTGCCGCCGAGGGCGAAGACGACCATCAGCAGCGCGATCAGTACCGACCCGCTGTGGCGGAAGCGCAGCGCCAGGCGGCCGATGCCGGTCTGGATCGCCTCGGTCTTCATCGTCACGGTGATGAACGCGCCGACGGCGAGGACGAACAGGAAGATCATGGCGGAGCCGTAGAGCACGCCGGTCTCGTCGGCGCTGACGAACCCGCGGTCGTTCTCCACGCCGTAGAGGCCGTTTGGCGGCGCGATCCACAGCTGCTTGAGCCGCTGGTCGAACGCCGTCTCGACGCACAGCGCGTCGCCCGTCGCGTGCGAGCACGACGGCAGCTCGTGGTAGGTGCCGGGCTTGGGGCCACCGGTCTTGGGATCGAGCGTGTAGGCGCCCGCCGGCACGAAGAACGACGCGACCCAGACGAGCAGCAGCACCGCCGCGAGCACGGTGAAGGCCGTCGGGAACTTCAACTTGCGCGGCTCGTTGTCGACGGGCGCGGGCACCGCAGTCTCGGGCGGTCGACTCGTCTTCGCCATGCTCGACAGCATCCGGCCGGGCGCGTGTCAGCGGCAATGATGTGCGCCCGCCTCGGCCGGGGGTGCGCGCACCCTTGGCACACGCGCAGGCGAGCGGCATCGTCACCGCTCGAGGGCGATGAGCGCACCGGTCGATCAACAGCGTGCAGGTCAGCCGCCGCGGCCCCCGACCCTGGCGGACGCGCTCGCGCCGATCGTCGTGCTGATCGGGTTGATCGCTCTCACCATCATCACCTTCGGCGTCAGCGCCACGGACGGGCCCCTCCAGGTCGCGCTGATGCTCAGCGCCGCGTTCGCCAGCCTCGTCGCGCTCAAGAACGGCCACACCTCCGCGTCGGTGGCCGACGCGGCGATCGGCGGCGTGACCACGGCCGTCGGCGCGATCTTCATCCTGCTGTCGGTGGGCGCGCTGATCGGCACGTGGAACATGGCGGGGACGATCCCGACCGTCGTCGACTACGGCGTCAAGCTGCTCAACCCGACCGTGTTCTTCCTGGCGACGGCGGCGATCTGCGCGATCGTCGGCCTGGTCACGGGGAGCTCTTGGACGACCGCGGGCACGCTCGGCGTCGCGTTCGTGGGCATGGCCGGCGTCATGGGGCTGTCCAAGGCCGCCGCGGCGGGCGCGGTGATCTGCGGCGCGTACTTCGGCGACAAGATGACGCCGCTGTCGGAGACGACGATCCTCGTGCCGCGGCTGGTCGGCGGCGGGCTGACCACCGGCCAGCACATCCGCAACATGCTCTGGACCGCGGGGCCGGCGCTGGGGATCAGCCTGGCGATCTTCTTCGTCATCGGGCTCTCCGCGCACCCGACCGGCGCGGTGAGCACCGACGAGGCGGTCGACGCGCTCGAGGGGGCGTTCCACGTCTCGCTGCTCAACCTGGCCCCGCTCGCGCTGCTCGTCCTGTTCACCGTCAAGAAGGTCCCGCCGTTCCTGGCAATCCTGGGCTCCGCACTGTTCGCCGGCATCCTCGCCTGCTTCACCCAATGGCACGCCGTCCAGGCGTTCGTCGACGATGCCCGGCTCGGCACGCTCGGCACCGCCGTCAAGGGCATCTATGGGGCGATGGCCACCGGCTTCGTCAGCCACAGCGGGGTCAAGCCGGTGGACGAGTTGTTCTCGCGCGGTGGGATGGCGGGCCTACTCACCACGGTCTGGCTCGTGCTGGCCGCGATGGCGTTCGCGGCGATCCTCGAGCATGCCGGCTTCCTCGAGCGGCTCCTGGCGCCCGTGGTCGCCCGGGCGCGGGGCCGTGGCCGGCTGATCCTCGCGGTGAACCTCAGCGGGATCGGCCTGAACATCACCGCCGGCGACCAGTACGTGGCCGACGTGCTGCCCGCCCGCATGTACGCCGACGAGTTCCGGCGCCGCGGGCTCGCCCCGGAGGTGCTCAGCCGGGCGGTCGAGGACTCCGGCACGGTCACCTCGCCGCTGGTCCCGTGGAACACCTGCGGCGCCTACATGTCCGGGGTGCTCGGCGTGCCGACCGCGTCGTATCTGCCGTTCTGCTTCTTCAACCTCGCGAGCCCGATCCTCGACGTGCTGTACGGCTTCCTCGGCTTCAAGGTGCGGACCCTGCCGTCGCCGGCGGACGTGGTGGATCCGGCGTCGCCGGCCGTCAGCGCTCCGCCGGCCGCAGCGGCCGGCCCGGTCGGTTGACTGCGGCGGGATCCCCGAGCAGCTCGTCCGCGGGATCGGCGTCGCCTCCGGCGAGGGGGTCAGCGTCGGCCCTGCTCGCGGCGACGTCGCCGGGCTGGTCACCGTCCTGGGATTCGCGGTCGCGGCCGGGCTCTCGGCCATCGGCGCATGAGGTGCGACCCGGCGCTCACGCCGCCGGCGTGGCGGCGGCCGCGTCCGGGGAGGGCAGGCCCTCGTCCCGGTAACCGATCTGCCCGGCCTCCGCCAGCCAGCCGCGCATGATGCGGTGAACCGCGACGGCGCCGATCACGGGCTGCTGCGGCCACGACAACTCGGGTGGAACGAGCATGAACGGGTGCGCCTGGCCGCCGCCGAGGCCGCCGTGGGAGCCGACGAGCTCCTCGAACGCCGCCACCTCGTCGAGCTCGGGCCAGTAGCGGCCGTTGACCAGGATGTCCGGGCAGTGCGGGAACGCCGCGGTGCGCGCGACGTGCGCCGCCGCGTTGGGCCCGAAGGGC
>JAICUS010000775.1 GCA_025935735.1 Solirubrobacteraceae bacterium
AGCACGCCGATGATCGGGAGGATCAGCAGCCGCTCGCGGACCTGGAGGACCGGCGTGGAGAGCTCGCGGATCGCCTCCTGCTGCTGGCGGATGACGCGCTCGCGCTCCTGCACGAAGTTGACGCCCACCGTGTTGGCGATCCGGTTGGCCGCCGGCTCGTAGGCGTCGAAGACGCGGTTGAGCAGCTGGAAGTCGCCCTGGTACTTCTCGAACAGCGAGCGCGCGAGCACGTCGCGCAGCAGCAGCACGATGCCCAGGACCTCGTCGGTCTCGACCCCGCGGGGGATGATGCGCTCGGACAGGTTGCGGGCGTAGTCCTGCAGGGCCTCGACCGAGCCGGTCTCCAGCACCTCGACGTAGTTGTCGTAGACCGAGGTCGCCTCGGAGAAGATCTCCTCCTGGGTCAGCGCGGTGAGCAGCCGGGCCTCGCCGATGCGCCGCGCCCACTCCTGGCGCAGGACGGTGCGGTTGTTGCGCAGGTGGGCCACGAGCTCGCGCAGCAGATCCGCGCTGGCGTCCTGGTGGCCGTCGGCGGCAGCCTGGGCTCCGGCCTCGGTGGGATCAGCCATCGATCTCCTCGGGTTGGGGGGTGGGGCCGAAGGCCAGGATCGCGACATCGTCGCGCAGCCGGCCTTCCGAGGCGGCCATGACCGCCGCCTCCACGCGATCGGCCACCGCGTCCGGCGGCAGCCCGGCGCACTTCTCCAAAAGCGCGACCAGCGCGCGGTGGCCGAAGACCTCCTGGCGGCGCCGCCGGACCTCGGTCACGCCGTCGGTGTAGAGCACCAGCACGTCGCCCCGCCCGAGCGTGACGGCCACGTCGGTGAGCCGCGGCTCGATGTCGGAGCCCAGCAGCGTGCCCAGGCGCCCCACCGGCTGGACGCGGCCGTCGGGGTGCACGACCAGCGGCAGCGGGTGGCCGCCGCACGCCAGCTCCAGGGAGATCTCGTCGTGGCCCACGTGCATATGGGCGTAGGCGATCGTGACGAAGCGGCTCTCCTCGCCCCGCTGGTCGCGCAGCGCGCGGTGCAGCAGCGTGAGCACGCCCGAGGGCCGGCTCTCGTACGCGGCGGCGGCGCGCATGGTGTGGCGGGCCAGCGCGGTCACCGCGGCGGCGTCCGGGCCCTTGCCCTGGACGTCGCCGATCAGTGCCGTCCAGGCCCCGTCGCCGGCCGCGAAGAGGTCGTAGAAGTCGCCGCCGAGCTCGATCCCCTCGCCCGCGGGGTGGAAGCGCACGGCGGCCGAGAGCCCCTTGACCATCGGCAGCCCGCCCGGCCGCAGCGAGCGCTGCAGGGTCGAGGCGATCGTCCGCTCGCGCTCGTAGAGCTGGGCGTTGGTGATGGCCACCGAGGCGAGCTGGGCCAGCTGGACGAGGATCGCCTCGTCGCGCGCGGTGAACTGGCGCTCGGAGCGGTCGACCACCTCGAGCACCCCGAGCTCGCCGCCGCGGCCGGTCAGCGGCGCGCTCAGCCGCGCCGGCTCCGCCTCGCCCGCGCCCAGGCGCGGGGGAGAGGTGGCCGTGAGCGGGCGCAGCCGCGGGTCGGGCGCCATCATCGCCACGGTCCCCCGGACGGCCGCGGTGATCGCCCGCGCGGCGTCGGCCGTGCGCTGGAGGATCTCCTCGACGGTCAGGGAGGCGTTGATCGCCACCGAGGCGTCGGCCAGCGCGCGCAGCTGCTCCACGTGCGCGTGCTCGATCCGCGCGACCTCCTGCACCTCGATGTAGCCGCGGTGCACGGTCTCGAACATCGACAGGCTCTCGCGCAGGAAGTCGGCCGCCGCGTCCAGGCGCGCGTCGTCGCCCAGCGAGGCGCGCAGCGCCGCGTGGTGGGCCTCGGCGAGGTCGAGCACGCTCAGCTGCGCGGCCACGGCCTCGCGGCCGAGGTCGTACGCGGCGCCGAGCGCCTGCTCGTCCCGGTCTGAGAGGTAGGCGGCGAAGGCCTCGCCGTAGCGCGCGGCGAGCGCCGGAGCGCCGTTCGTCCCTTCCCTGGTCCCCACGGTGGCGGGAAGCCTAATCCGATTGAGGGGTCAGTGGTGCGAGTGGTCCAGCGGGAGCTCCGCGATGTCCCGCCGGACGTCGCGGATCCAGCGGATGGCGGTCACCGCGAAGACGATGAGGCCGAAGGCCACGAGGTACCAGTTGAGGGTCAGCGAGACGATCGCCAGCGCGAGCCCGGCCGCGTTGATGAGCGGCAGGATGCTCGGGGCCGGCATGTGGATCTCCTCGCCGACGGGCGGCGCCCCGTTGTCCAGCTCGTCGTTCACTGGTTGTAGAGGAAGGCGGCCACGAACGTGAGGGCGAACATCAGCAGCCCGACGATCGCCGCGAAGTACGCGGTGCGGAGGTTGCGGCGGGCGAGACGGCGATCCATACGGG
>JAICUS010000199.1 GCA_025935735.1 Solirubrobacteraceae bacterium
CTGATCGTGGGCGGCGCGCTGCCCGCGCTCGTGCTGGCGCGGTGGCGGGCGATCGCCCACATGGAGGCCCGCGCGCCGGTGCCCGAGCGCGAGTACCAGCTGCTGCGCGGGCTGACGATGTTCGCGCCACTGGCCGTGGCCCGGCTGGAGGACGTCGCCCGCCACACCGCCACCGTGCACGCCCCGGCGGGCGCGGCGATCGTCCGCGAGGGCGAGCCCGGCGACCGCTTCTACGTGATCGCGGCCGGCGCCGTCGAGGTGACCGAGCACGGCGCGTTCCGGCGCGTCGAGGAGGCCGGCGACTGCTTCGGGGAGATCGCGCTGCTGCGCGACGTGCCGCGCACCGCGACCGTGACCGCGCTCACCGACGTCGAGCTGCTGGCGCTCGACCGCGAGCCGTTCCTGGCCGCGCTGACCGGCGACCGCCGCGCGCTCACCGCCGGGGAGGCGCTCGCCGAGGAGCGCCTGGGGGTGCCGCGCTGAGCGCGGAGGTCCGGCCGAGCGAGCTGCTCGCCGCGCTCTCGCTGGCCACCGACCTCGGCAGCGGCCTGCCGCTCGAACACGCGCTCATGACCTGCCTGATCGCCGGGCGGCTGGCGGACGCCTGCGGCGCGTCGGCGGCGGACCGGGCGACCGTGCACCACGTGGCGCTGCTGCACGCGATCGGCTGCACGTCGAACGCCCACGAGACGGCCGCGCGCTTCGGCGACGACCTGGCCACGCGGGCCGCCTGGGCGACCCTCGATCCCGGGCGCAGCCTCGACGTGCTGCGGTTCCTCGCGACGCGCGCCGGCGCCGGTGCGCCGCTGCCGCTGCGGCTGCGCGCGCTGGCCGAGGCGCTCGCCGCGGGCCCGCGGGGCGCGCGGGAGAACTTCGCCGCGCACTGCGAGGTCGCGGTGCGGCTCGCCGAGCGGCTCGGGCTCGGCCAGGAGGTGCAGGGCGGCCTGCGGCACGCGTTCGAGCGCTGGGACGGCCGCGGCTTCCCGGCCGGCGTGGCCGGCGAGGCGATCCCGCTCGCCGCCCGGCTGCTCCACGTCGCCCGCGACGCGCACGCGATCCAGCTCGCCTCCGGCCCCGCCGGCGCCCTGGCCGCCGTCCGCGCCCGAGGCGCAGCGGCGCCGCGACCGGGTGCGCCCGCCCCGCCGGCGTCCGTCGGGGCCTACGATCCCGCGGTCGCGAGGCGGCTCACCGCGGACATGCTGGCGGGACCGGAAGTCGACCTGTGGGACACGGTCGTCGCGGCGGCGCCGCCCGGCCCGCCGCTGACCGGCGACGCGCTCGACGCGGCCTGCGCCGTGGCCGGCGACTTCGCCGACCTCAAGTCCCCCTGGACGCTCGGCCACTCCGCGGGCGTGGCCGAGCTGGCCGAGGCGGCAGCCTGGCGGCTGGGCCTCGACGACGTGCCCGCGATCCGCCGCGCCGGGCTGCTGCACGACCTCGGGCGCGTGGGCGTCTCCAGCGCGATCTGGGACCGCGCCGGCCCGCTGACCGCCGCCGACCGCGAGCGCGTCCGCCTGCACCCGCTCTACACCGAGCGCACGCTCGCCCGCTGCCCCGGGCTCGCCGGGCTGGGGCGCCTGGCCGCCGCGCACCACGAGCGGCTCGACGGCTCCGGCTACCACCGCGGATCCGGCGCCGGGGAGCTGGACCTGGCGGCGCGCACGCTCGCCGCCGCCGACGCGTTCCACGCCATGACCGAGCCGCGTCCGCACCGGCCCGCGCTGGCGCCCGAGGCCGCCGCGGCGCAGCTGGCCGCCGAGGCGCGCGCGGGCCGGCTCGACGCGCGCTGCGCCGACGCCGTGCTGGCCGCCGCCGGACAGCGCGGCGAGCGCGTGCGACCGCCGCTGCCCGCCGGGCTGACCGCGCGCGAGGCGCAGGTGCTCGGCCTGGTCGCCCGCGGGTTGACGAACCGGCAGGTCGCCGCCCGGCTGGGCAGCGCGCCGAAGACCGTGGGCAACCAGCTCCACTCGGCCTACGCGAAGCTCGGCGTCTCCACCCGGGCCGCCGCGGCGCTGTTCGCCGCCGAGCACGATCTGCTCCCCCGAACCTAAAGGGGTCAGACCCCTTTTACCTGGCGCACGGGCTAAAGGGGTCTGACCCCTCTAGGTCAATTGCCCTATGGACGGCCGCGTGGGCCGGTGGAAGCGTCCCCGCCGTGCCCGCCGCCTCCGACCTCGCCCTCGCCCCCGCGACCCGCCTGCTGGCGCTGCTGCGCGACGGCGAGCTGACCGCGCGCGGGCTGACCGAGCTCTACCTGGAGCGGATCGCCCGGCTGGACCCGGCGCTGAACGCCTACCGCACGGTCCGCCGTGAGGCGGCGCTCGCCGAGGCCGACGCCGCGGACGCGCGCCTGCGGGCGGGCGAGCAAGCGCCGCTGCTCGGCCTTCCCGTGGCCGTCAAGGACAACCTCGAGGTGGCCGGCGAGCTGACCACGCACGGCACCGGGCTCGTCCGCGAGCCGGCGCGCCAGGACTGCGAGGCCGTGCGCCGGCTGCGGGCCGCCGGGGCGATCGTGCTGGGCCTGACCACGATGCCGGAGCTGGCGCTGTGGCCGCACGCCACGAACTCCCCGACCTGGGGCGTGACGCGCAACCCGCACGACCCGAGCCGCTCGCCGGGCGGCTCGAGCGGCGGCAGCGCCGTCGCGGTCGCCGCCGGGCTGGCCGCCGCCGCGCTCGGCACCGACGGCGGCGGCTCGGTGCGCGTGCCCGCGGCGCTGTGCGGCGTCGTCGGGCTCAAGCCGCAGCGCGACCGCCTGCCCCTCCCGGGGTGCCCGCCCGGCGAACGCTCCGAGCGCCCGGCGCCGCGACACGGCGCCGGGCGGGTGGGCCCCCAGGCGACCTCTGAGCACTGGCTCGGGCTGACGCACCTCGGCGTGCTGACCCGCACGGCCGCCGACGCGGCGCTGCTGTGCGACGCGCTGAGCGGGAGCGAGCTGTCCCAGGCGGTCCGGCGCGACCCGCCGCCGCTGCGCGTGGCCGTCTCGCTGAAGACCGTCCTGCCCGCGCGCCCCCACGCGGACGTGCGCGCGGCGCTCGACCGCGTCGTCGCCGCGCTCAACGAGCTCGGCCACCACACGGTCCGGCGCGACCCCGACTACGGCGAGTTGCGCCCGCTGTTCGTCCCGCGCTACCTGCGCGGCGCGTATCTCGACGCCCAGCGGCTCGGCCCCGGCCTCGAGCCGCGCGCCCGATCGCTCGCCCGGCTCGGCCGCCGGATGGAGCGCGCCGCCGCGCGCGCCCGAGCGGCGGAGCCCGCCCGCGCCGCCCGGATCAACGCCCTCTTCGACGACGCCGACGTCCTGCTCACCCCGGCGACCGCGGCCCCCGCGCCGGCCGCCACCCACGCCCACTACCGCAGCGGCGTGCGCACGATCCTCGCCATCTCGCCGTGGAGCGCGTACAGCCTGCCGTGGAACGTCACCGGTCAGCCGGCGCTGACGCTGCCCGCCGGCCGCGACCGCGAGGGCGTCCCCCTCGGCGTCCAGCTCGTCGGGCGCCCGGACGACGAAGCGACCATCCTCGCGCTCGCCGCTCAGCTCGAGCGTGCGCTCAGCTGACGATGGCCAGCAGCCCGCGGCGGTACTTGAGCGCGCCGGGGTCGAAGCCGGGCGCGACCTCGAACGCGTCGTCGAGCGCCTCGAGGTCGGTGGTGAGCGCCAGGTCGAACTCGCGCCAGCCGGGCAGGTCGCCCGACGAGGACTCGCCGGCCACCTGGTAGGCGTCGAGGAAGACCCGACCGCCGCTCGTGCGATAGAGCGCGTGCGGCTGGACGACCCGGGTTGCGCCGGCGCGATAGACGAGGAACAGCGGGCGCCGGCCCTCGATCGCGTCGCGCACCAGGTCCTCCGCGCTCATGCCACGGGCCGGATCAGCGCCTCGAACTGCGCCACCGTGCGCTCCAGCGACGGCACCGGCGGCGCGTCCGCGCGGCCGACGAACTGCCGCTGGGCGACCCGCAGCAGGCAGCTGGAGACGAACAGCATCGCGGCGGCCTGCGGGTCGAGGTCCTTCCGGACCGTGCCCGCGCGCTGGCCGGCGGCGAGGTGCGCGCCGAGGGTCTGGACCCCGCGGTGCGGCCCGAGGTCATTGGCCACCATGTGGGCGGCGAGCGAGTCGCGCAGCTCGGCGTCCGACTGCGCGGCGGTCATCACGGGCAGCGCCTGCTCGAGGAAGCGCTCGAGCTCCTGCCCGAAGGCCAGCAGCGTGCCGTCGCCGTTGACCGTGGCGGACTGGAGGCGCTCCAGCCCGGCCTCGAATACCGCCCGGAGCAGCCCGGCCTTGTCCGTGTAGTGGTAGTAGACGCTCGCCTCGGACACGCCGGCCCGCTCGGCCACGTCGCGCGTGGTCAGCCGCGCCACGCCGCGCTCGCGCAGGAGCGCGAGCGTCGCCTCGCGGATCGCCTCCCGTCCACCGGACGGCGGGCGGCCGCGGCGCCTGGGGGCCGTGTCCGTCATCCCCTCTCATGTTATCTGAGCGCGAACTCAGGAATGGTGTATCCTGAGCCCAGGCTCAGGAAAGGAACGTGATCTTGGAACGCAAATGGTGGACCCTGCTCGCCGTCTGCACCGGCGTCTTCATGCTGCTGCTGGACATCACCATCGTCAACGTCGCGCTGCCGGACATGCAGGCGGCGTTCGGCGCCTCGCTCTCCGATCTGCAGTGGGTGATCGACGCCTATGCGCTGACGCTGGCCGCGCTGCTGCTCACCGCCGGGTCGCTCGCCGACCTCTACGGCCGGCGGCTCGTGTTCGCCGTGGGCATCGTCGTGTTCACCGGCGGCTCGCTGCTGTGCGGCGTGTCCTCCAGCGCGACGTTCCTGGCGCTGGCGCGCGCCCTGCAGGGGACCGGCGGGGCGATCATGTTCGCCACCGCGCTCGCGCTGATCGCCCAGGCGTTCCCGCAGGGCGAGCGCGGCGTGGCGTTCGGGCTCTTCGGCGCGACCACCGGCGTCGCGGTCGCGGTCGGCCCGGTGCTGGGCGGCGCGATCACCAGCGGCCTGTCCTGGCGCTGGATCTTCTTCGTGAACCTGCCGATCGGCATCCTCGCGCTGGCGGTGACGCTGCTGCGGGTGGACGAGTCCCGCGCGCCGGGCGCGCGCCGGCCGGACTGGGGAGGGTTCGTGACGTTCAGCCTCGCGCTGGCCGCGCTGGTCTACGGCCTGATCCGCTCGCAGCCCGACGGCTGGGGCTCGTTCCACGTGGCGGGCTCGCTGGTGGCCGCCGCCCTGCTGCTCGGCGCGTTCGTGCTGGTCGAGCTGCGCAGCGCGCACCCGATGTTCGACCTCGGGCTGCTGCGGGTGCCGACGTTCACCGGCGGGCTCGTGGCCGCGTTCGCGATCTCCGCCTCGCTGTTCTCGATGCTCACCTTCCTCGTGCTCTACCTGCAGAACATCCTCGGCTACTCGGCCCTGCAGACCGGCGTGCGCTTCCTGCCGCTGACCGGGACGATCTTCGTCTGCGCGGCGATCGCCGGCCGGGCGGTGGACCACGTGCCTGCGCGCTGGCTGATCGGCCCCGGCTTCGCGCTGGTCGGCGCCGGGCTGCTGCTGATGCGCGGGCTCGCGGTGGGCGACGACTGGACGCACCTGCTCCCCGGGTTCATCGTCTCCGGCGTCGGCGCCGGACTCATCAACGTGCCGCTGGCCAACACGGCGGTGGGCGTCGTCGAGCCGGCGCGCGCCGGCATGGCCTCCGGGATCAACTCGACGCTGCGCCAGGTGGGGATCGCCACCGGCGTGGCCGCGCTCGGCGCCGTGCTGGCGAGCCGGGTGCGCGACATCGTCGCGACGCAGCTGGCCGGCGCGCCGCACGCGCACGCGATCGCCGACGCGGTGGCGAGCGGCCGGGTCGGCCAGACGCTGCACGGCGCGTCCCCGGCGGCGCGGCAGCAGATCGCCCACGCCGCCGAGGCCGGGTTCGCCGGCGCGCTGGACACGATCCTGCTGATCGGCGGGCTGACCGCGCTGGTCGCCGCCGTGGCCACCGTCGTGCTGATCCGCTCGCGGGACTTCGTCCAGCAGGGCGTGGGCGAGCCCGCCGTCGCCGCGGGATGAGATCGCTCGGGGGCCCACCCCACGGGCGACGTGTCTCGAAGTCAGCCGTCAGGAGCGTCCGCCGGTCGGGCACGCCTAGCGGGCCGCGGCAGCGCGCACCGCGCGCGCCTGCCCGGCGTCCATCCACAGCTCCCACCGGCCCGACGCGGCCTGGTGGGAGTCGTGGAAGCGGTACGGGCGGCGGCCGCCGAACTCGGTCGTGCGCAGGTGGTAGACGCCCCCGAGCACCGACGCGATCCGCCGCCGCGGCCAGCCCAGCGCGTCCTCGATGTCCGGGAACGTCTGCGCACGGCCGGGCGCCGCGGCGAGCCCGTCGAGCAGCTCGCGCATCAACTCGCTGCAGCGGTCGTAGAACCGCGCGATCTCGCCCGCGTCGGTGAGCGCGTTGTGCGGCGCGTGCTCGCTCAAACGGGGACCGGCGGCGCGGTGAACGCGACGACCTCGATCGCCCGGATCCGCTCGCGATCGCCGGAGAGCGTCCAGCGCTCCCACGTGGCGTAGCGCATCTCGCCGCCGCCCGGCGGCCGCCGCACGGCGTGTTCCTTGACCCAGACGACGTCGGGCTCGGACGGGTCGGCCAGCGTCTCGAGCAGCTCGTTCTCGCACTCGCCGAGCCACTTGGAGCCGTTGCGCATGAGCCGCACGGCGACCCAGCGCCCCATCGGCCGTGCCCCCGAGACCGGGTGCATGCGGAAGTCCGGCGCGAGCAGGTCGGCGAGCGCCCGCCAGTCGTCGCGGGCGTCGGCGGCATACCAGCGGCGGACCACCGGCTCCTCGACGGGCTCGCTCCCCGCCGGCGGTCCCGCGTCCGCGTCCGTGTGGCGCTGGACGATCTCGCGGAAGCGCTGCGGCGCGCGCCGGCGCGCCCGGCGGCAGTAGACCGCGAACGGGATCACGATGGCGGAAGGGACGACCGCGATCGCGTAGCCCACGGCCGCCGGCGTGTGCGTCGCGACCAGCAGCACGCCGAGCACGAGCCCGAGCACCGCGGAGATGACCAGGATGCGCAGGCGCGGCCTCATCGCGCGGCAATGTAGCCGGTCGGGGCGGGCGCTAGGGTGCGACGATGGTCGAGGCGGACGTGCTGGTGGTGGGCGGCGGGGCGATCGGCGGGATCACCGCGGCCAAGCTCGCCGGCGCCGTGCGGCGGGTGACCGTGCTGGACGCCAACGCCGAGCACGTGGCGCGGCTGCGCGACCCGGGGCTGGTGTACGAGGAGCTCGGCGCCGAGCAGCGGGTGCGGCTGGAGGCGGTCGGGGCGCCCGGCGAGCTGGACGGCGAGTACGACTTCGCGCTGGTCGGCGTGAAGGCGCCGTGGCACCGGGAGGCGCTCGCGCCGCTGGCGGCGCGCGGCGGCATCGGCTGCTTCGTCTCGCTCGGCAACGGGCTCATCCAGGACCGGATGGCGGAGATCGTGGGTGGGCCCGAGCGGCTGCTGGCCTGCCTCGTGGAGTGGGCGGGCTCCAACGCCGGGCCCGGGCGGCTGATCCGCGACACCGTGGGGCCGATGGTGGTGGGCGAGCTCGACGGCGCCGTGCACGACCGCACCCGCCTGCTCGCACGCTGCCTGGAGGCCGCCGGGCCGGTACGCGTCTCGGGCAACATCCGCGGCCAGATCTGGTCGAAGCTGCTGGTGAACTCGACGTTCACCGCGCTGTCGGCCGTCTCGGGGCTGCGCTACGGCGAGGCGGCGGCGCATCCCGGGGGCCGCGTGGCGGCGTTCGGCCTGTGGGCGGAGGGCGTGCGGGTGGCCGAGGCCGACGGGATCGCGCTCGAGCCGGTGCTGGACGCCGACCCGCACGAGATGCTCGACGTGGCCGCCCGCGACGTGGCGCTCGCGCGGATGATGGCCGTCGCCGGCAACTCGCGCCCGTCGATGCTCCAGGACCTCGAGGCCGGCCGCCTCACCGAGATCGACTTCATCAACGGCGGCGTCGCCCGGCACGGTCGCGCCCGCGGCGTGCCGACGCCGCTCAACGACCTCGCCGTCGCGCTCGTCCACGCCATGGAGCGCGGCGAGCGCGAGCGCGCCCCGGCCGTGCTCGACGAGCTCGCCGCGCGCGTCAGGCGGTGACGACGGCGGGCGCCGGGAGGGTCGCGCCGCGCAGCAGCGCGACCGCGACGGCGAGCGCTCCGGCGGCCCCGGCGAGGCCGAACGCCGCGCCCGGCCCGGCCGAGTCGACCAGCGCGCCGCCCGCGGCGGCACCGGCCGCCGCGCCCACGGAGACCGCGGTGGCGAGCCAGGCGAAGGCCTCGGTGACCGCGCCGGCCGGCGCGACCGCGTCGACCATGGCGTACGCGCTCGCGTAGGTCGGGGCGATCGCCGCCCCGGCGAGGAACAGCACGCCGCCGAGCGCGAGCGCGCTGCCCGAAGCGGCGGCGAGCGCCAGGTGGCCGGCGGCCAGCGCGGCGAGCACGAGCGCGAGCCCGCGGGCCGACTGCGCGCCGCCGCCGAGCCGCGAGGCCACGACGCCGCCGGCCAGCGAGCCGACGCCCCACACCGCCAGCAGCGGCGCGGCCACGCCGTTGCCGCCGAGCGCGCTCGCCGCGGCGGTCACGCCGACCTCGACGGCGCCGAACACGACCCCCAGCGCCACGAACGCCAGCACGAGGGTGCGCAGCCCGGCGGACCGCAACGCGCTCGCGCCGGGCGCCGCGTCGCCGTTCGCGCGGGTCGCGGCCTCGTCTTGCGCGCGGGCGGCCGGCTGAAGGGCGAACGCGGCGGTGGCCGCGAGGAGCATCGCGCCGCCGGCGACCAGCGCGCCGCCGGTCGACCAGGCCGCGCCGATGCCCAGCGCGAGCGGCGGGCCGAAGATGAAGGTCAGCTCGGCCGCGGAGGACTCGAAGGCGTAGGCGGCGCGCAGGGCGGCCGGGTCGCCCAGCAGGGCCGGCAGCACGCTGCGGGCGCACGGGCCGACCGGCGGGGTGGCGAGCCCGAGCAGCGCGGCCAGGCCCACGACGAGCCCGGCCGGCGCGCCGTGCGGCAGCAGCGCGAGCCCGGTCAGCAGCCCGCACGCAGCGGCGGCCGCGCCGAGCAGCGGCGCGGTGTGCCCGCGCCGGTCGGCCATCCGCCCGAGCAGCGGCCCGCCCGCCCCGACCGCCGCGGCATACGCGCCGGTGGCCGCTCCGGCGACCGCGAAGGAGCCGGTGAGCTGGCGCACATGGACCAGCAGGGCGATGCTGAACATGGCCAGCGGCAGCCGCGCGACCAGGGAGGCCGCGAGCAGGGCGCGGGCATCGGAGGTCTGAGAGGACGAGCGCATCGCCACTTATGACCGGCGGTGCCCGCGAAACTCATCGCGGCCGGCTCGGGAGCGAGCGCGGCAGGCCGAACCACGGCATCACGGCGTTCTCGAAGCGGGTCATGGCGGATACACGGTCGCCCGCGACGGTCAGCACGTAGAGGCCGATCCCGTGGCTGATGCCGCCGGGGCCGC
>JAICUS010000388.1 GCA_025935735.1 Solirubrobacteraceae bacterium
GGCCGCGATGCGCCCGGCGAAGCGCTGGACCAGCGCGCTCGTCATCACCCCGCCGCCCGAGTGCAGGATCAGCAGGTCGCCGGTGTAGCCGTCGTCGCGCAGCCGCTCCTGGAGCCGGCTCACGTAGCCGCCGACGAGCGGCGCGAGCACGGCGTTGGCCACCGTGGTGGAGAAGCGCTCGTACTCGAAGATCTCCGGCAGCGTCTCGCTCGAGGTCGAGACGGCCACGCCGGGCAGCTCCTCCTCCAGGATCTCGCGCACCCGGGCCTCGTTGGCCGGGTTCGCGTAGGCGTTGATGAAGCACACCGCGACGGTCTCCACGCCGCGGCGCCGCAGCCGGGCGGCCAGCGCGCGGGTCTCCGCCTCGTCCACCGGCTCCACGACCTTGCCCTCGAAGTCGATGCGCTCGGTCAGCTCGAAGCGGTCGCGGCGGCGGATGTAGGGCGGCGAGACGTCCTTGTAGGCGTCCCACAGGTCGTCGCGGGTGCCGCGCCGGATCTCGATGACGTCGCGGAAGCCGCGGGTGGTCACGAGCGCCGCGGGCGGGAAGCGCCGCGTGATCAGGGCGTTCGTGGCCACCGTCGTGCCGTGGGAGAACAGCGTCACCTCGCCGAGGTCGAGCTCCGCCGCGGCGATGCCGTCCATCACGCCCTGCATGGGGTCGCGCGGCGTGCTCGGCACCTTGGCCACGCGCACGTCCGCGCTCTCCTCGTCGAGCACGAACACGTCGGTGAAGGTCCCTCCCACGTCCACCGCCACTCGCAATCTGGGCACCGGCGACTCCTCCTCGCTGGGGTTTCAGGGGCGGGGCGGTCGCCCCAGGATGCGCGCCCGGATGCGCTCGACGTCCGGGTGCGCCTCGTGCGTGAGCTCGGACACGGGCACCTCGTCGGCCCGCCGGTCCGCGAGCGCGCGCTGGCGGACCTCCTCCAGGTGCGCGACGTGGACGTCGAACGCCGCCCGGGCGCGCTCCTCGTCGCGGACGGCGATCGCCTCGAAGATCGCCCGGTGCTGCTCCGCGATCTTCGGGATCGAGAGCAGCGGCATGATCATCGTGTTCGTGTAGGGGCGGACGATGTGGATCGCGTTCATCGCCAACTCGAGCACCGCGTTGTGCGCCGCCCGCGAGACCGCGACGTGGAAGTCGATGTCGATCTCGAGCATCTCGTCCATCTCGATGCCGGGCGCCTCCATCGCCTCCACGGTGGCGCGGATGCTCTCCAGCTCCTCCTCGCTGCGGTGGCGCGCGGCCATGATCGTGCAGGCGCGCTCGATCCACTCGCGCGCGTCGTTGACCTCGGCCACCGAGGTCGAGCCGGCGTTGAACCACAGCGTGATCGTGTCGCCCATGGCCGCGGCGACGTCGACGGGCTCAGGCAGGCGCACGAAGGTGCCGCCGGCGGCGCCGCGGGTCGCCTCGACGAGCCGCTGCGCGCTCAGCAGCTTCATCGTCTCGCGGATCGTCCCGCGCGACACCGAGAACTCCGCGGCCAGCTCGGACTCGCTCGGCAGCCGCTGACCGGGCGGCAGCTCGCCGCGCATGATGCCCAGCCGGATCTGCTCCGCGATCTGCTGCGCGGCGCTCGTCGTGGTGATCGGGCGCGGCACGAACTGGGAGGCCACGGCCGCGATGCTACACGCGCCGTCGAGCTTTCAAAAGCTTGACATTCGGCGTACGGGGGCGTACAACGCGGCGCGACGAGTCTCTCTCACCGGAGGAGGAGAAGACGTGGCGACGGCGACGAGCGCGGCCGAGGTCCCGGCCCTGCGACTGTCCGACAAGGACGATCCACGGGTGGTCGAGGAAGCGGCGACGGAGGACTACTCGCTGCACGTGGTGCCGCACACCTGGCGGATGGACCGCGGCAAGCTGACGATGGCCTGGTACGCGGTGATGACCGCGTTCTTCTACATGTACTTCGCCGCGTTCATCGCGCTGGCCTACGGGACGGTCAACGCGCTGATCGGGATCGTGCTGACGGTGGTCGCGTACTCGCTGATCAACACCGTCATCACCCGGGTGGCCTCCACGAGCGGGCTCACCGTGGCGCTCTTCTCCCGCTCGATGTTCGGCTTCGTCGGCGCCTCGGTAGCCACGCTGATCTTCGCCGCGACCGCGACGTACTACCTCGTGTTCGAGGGCTCGGTGGTGGCCGTTGCCGCCGAGACGTTCTTCGGCGGCCCGATCAAGCTGTGGTACGCGATCGTGATCGCCTGCACCGCGCCGCTGGTGTGGCGCGGCGTGCGCACGTGGCTGGACCGCCTCAACGGCTTCCTGCTGCCGTTCTATGCCATCGCGCTGGCCGCGGTGCTCATCTGGGCGCTGGCCGACAAGGGCTACCACGGCTTCCTGCCCGACGCGAAGGCCGCCCCCGGCACCACGCTGCCGTGGCTGCAGGCCTTCACGGCCTACATGGGCGTGTGGATCCTGATGATGTTCACGATGGACTTCGCCCGCCTGGCCCGGCCCAAGGACGAGCGCTACCACGTCGCGGTGACCTTCGGCTGGGCGTACTACACGCTGACGTTCCTGGTCAACGGGCTCGTCGGCATCCTGCTCGTCTCCACCTTCGGGATCACGTTCGCGCAGCTCGCCGGCCAGGAGTCGGCGCTGCCCGTGCAGATCGTCAACCTCACCGGCATCCTGGGCCTGGCGCTGATCGCGATCACCCAGATGCGCATCAACACGGTGAACCTCTACCTGGCCTCGACGAACTTCCAGTCGTTCTTCTCGCGCATCTTCCGGCTCAACCTGCCGCGGACGGCGTGGGTGGTCTTCGCCTGCATCGTCGGCTATCTGCTGATGCTCACCAACGTCTTCTCCTACGTCTTCGACGCGCTCAACTACCAGGGCATCGCGATCGTCGCGTGGGTGGGCGTCGCGCTCGCGCACGTGAACTTCCTGCGCTCGCGCAAGATGGAGCTGCGCGGGCTGGAGTTCCGGCCCGGCCGCATCCCGGCGTTCAACCCGGGCGGGATCGCCGCCTGGGTGGTGGCCACCGCGGTCGGCGTGATCCTCAAGATCGCCGACACGACCACGAGCCAGTTCTGGGACACGTGGGGCCTGATCATCACGTTCGTCCTCGCGTTCGGGATCTACGCGATCGCGCTCAGCCAGGCCAAGCCGGGCTGGTTCGCCATGACCCGCCCGTTCGACCCGGCGCTCGAGGTGCCGGATCCGTGGGAGGCGCGCGTGCAGTGCCACCGCTGCGAGAAGTCCTACCTCGCCCGCGAGATGGACCGCGACCCGAGCGCGGGCCACCAGGCGATCTGCGCGGCGTGCGCGACGGGCGTGGCGTTCTACAGCGCGGCGCGCCACGAGCACAACGAGGCGCTCGCCAAGACGTGACCGTCGCGCTGAACTGCGACATCGGCGAGGCCTACGGGATGTGGAGCCTCGGCGACGACGCGGCCATCATGGCCTACCTCTCGCTGGCCAACGTCGCCTGCGGCTTCCACGCGGGCGACCCGGTGGTCATGCGCGACACGGTGGCGCTGGCCAAGGCCAACGACGTCCAGGTCGGCGCCCACCCCAGCTACCCGGACCTCCAGGGGTTCGGGCGGCGGGTCATGGACATGGACGCGGACGAGCTGACGGCGGCGATCCTCTACCAGACGGGCGCGCTGAAGGCGTTCCTCGAGGCCGAGGGGATGCCGCTGTCGCATCTGAAGCCCCACGGCGCGCTCTACGGCGCGGCGGCGCGCGACCGCACGGTGGCCGGGGCGATCGCCGACGCCGCGCTGGTGTTCGAGGTGCCGGTGCTGGGGATGGCCGGCACGCTGCACGAGACGGTCTACACGGAGCGCGGCCTGGAGTTCTGGGCCGAGTACTACGCCGACCTCGACTACGACGACGACGGCGGGCTGATCATCACGCGCAAGCACGTGGCCTACGACCCGGCGGTCGCCGCCGAGCGGGTGGACCGGGTGCTGCGCGAGGGCGTGGCGGTGTCGGCCTCCGGCAAGGAGATCCCGATGCGGGCCGACACGGTGTGCGTGCACTCGGACACGCCCGGGGCGGCAGAGCTGGCGAAGGCGGTGGCGGAGGTGCTCGATGGCGCGGCATGAGGTGCTCACCCCGGTCCCCGGGACGTTCTACCGGCGGCCGGATCCCGACTCGGACCCGTTCTTCGCCGACGGGGACAGCGTGTCGGTGGGCGACACGATCGGCCTGGTGGAGATCATGAAGAACTTCCAGGAGGTCGAGGCCGAGGTCGGCGGGACGCTCGTGGAGTTCCTCGTGGGCAACGAGGACGCGGTGGAGGCGGGCCAGGCGGTCGCGGTCATCGACGACGGCTCGTGAGGGTCCTCGTCGCCAACCGCGGCGAGATCGCGGTGCGGGTGATCCGGGCCTGCCGCGATCTCGGGTTCGAGTCCGTGGCCGTCTACACGGAACCGGACGAGGGCGCGCCGCACGTGCGGATGGCCGACACCGCGGTGTGCCTCGGCGGCCCGCGGGCCTACCTGGACGGCGAGGCTGTGGTGCGGGCGGCGCGTGAGGCCGGCGCGGAGGCCGTTCACCCCGGTTACGGATTCCATGCGGAGTCGGCGGCGTTCGCGCGGGCGGTCGAGGACGCCGGGCTGCAGTTCGTCGGGCCCAAGCCCGAGCACATCGAGCTGATGGGCGACAAGGCGGCGGCCCGCGCGGCGGCCGCGGAGGCGGGCGTGCCGGTCGTGCCGGGCTCCGAGGGCGCGGTGGCCGACGTCGAGGCCGCGGTGGCGGCGGCGGAGCAGTACCCGGTGGCGGTCAAGGCCGCGGCGGGCGGCGGCGGGCGGGGCATCCGGATCGCCCACGACGAGGACGAGCTGCGGCGGGCGTTCGCCGGCGCGGCGCGCGAGGCCGGCGGCGCGTTCGGCGACGATCGGCTCTATGTCGAGCGCTTCATCGAGGCCGCGCGCCACATCGAGGTCCAGGTGTTCGGCTCCACGGCGCTCGGGGAGCGCGAGTGCTCGCTGCAGCGGCGCCGGCAGAAGGTGGTCGAGGAGGCGCCGGCGCCGACCTACGACGCCTCGGGGCTGTGCGAGGCCGCGGCGCGGCTCTCCGGGTCGATCGGCTACCGCGGCGCCGGCACGCTCGAGTTCCTGGTCGACGACGAGTCGGGCGAGTTCTTCTTCATCGAGATGAACACGCGCATCCAGGTCGAGCACCCGGTGACCGAGCTGGTCACGGGCGTCGACCTGATCGTGGCGCAGCTGACCGGCGAGCTCCCCGAGTTCTCGGCGCGGGGCCACGCGCTGGAGCTGCGGCTGACCGCCGAGGACCCGGACAAGAAGTTCATGCCCTCGCCGGGGACCGTGACCGACGTGCGCTGGCCGGCGGGGCCGTGGGTGCGCGTGGACACGTGGCTGGAGCCGGGCGTGACGGTGCCGCCGTTCTATGACTCGCTGCTGGCCAAGCTGATCGTCTGGGGCCCGGATCGCGCGGCGTGCGTGGCCCGGGCGCGCCGGGCGCTGCGCGAGGTGCGGGTGGACGGGGTGAAGACGACCGCGCCGCTGCTGGCGCGGCTGCTGGACGAGGAATGGTTCGCGCGGGGGGACTTCCACACGACGACGCTGGAGGAGTGGCTGGCATGAGCCGCTACAGCTGGGGCGCCGACGAGCACCTGTTCGTCGAGATCTCCGAAGAGATGAGCCTGCAGGCCAACTTCAAGGTGATGGCGATCGCCACCGTGCTGCGCGAGCGCCGCCCGGACGGGCTGCTCGACGTCTGTCCGGCGAACGCCTCCTTCCAGGTGCGCTTCGACCCCGATGTGCTGCCGCCCGCCGACCTGGAGGCGCTGATCGGAGGCGTCGAGGACGAGGTGGGCGACGCGCACGGGTTCACGCTGGACACCCGCGTGGTCGAGATCCCGGTGCTCTACGACGACCCGTGGACGAACGAGACCCTGATGCGCTTCCGCGACCGCCACCAGGAGCCGGACTCCACCGACCTGGAGTA
>JAICUS010000676.1 GCA_025935735.1 Solirubrobacteraceae bacterium
GACGCGCAGGCCGCCGCGAGAGACGGCCACCCGGCGGACAGCTGATTCAAGCCCGGCGCCCACCGCGCCGACTTTCAAGGGGAGATGCTGCGCTCCCGCCTCGCCCGTGCCGACGAGGGCTTCACGCTCGTCGAGCTGCTCGTCGTCATCCTCATCATCGGCATCCTCGCCGCCGTCGGCCTCGGCGCGTTCCTCAACCAGCGCGGCAAGGCCCAGGACGCCGACGCCAAGGCGTCGGTGGCCACGGCCGCGAAGGCCATGGAGGCCTGGAACACCGACCACGGCGGCTACGGCGGCGCCACGCCGGCCGGGCTGGCCGCCATCGAGCGCTCGCTGGGCCGGGCGCGCGGCCTGAACGTCCAGTCGACGGCGACGACCTACACGGTGTCGGTCGACTCGGCCGGCGACGGCGGCTCGTTCTCGGTCGAGCGGCGCGCGACGGGCGAGATCGTGCGCGATTGCACGCATCACGGGCTCGGCACGTGCGGCTCCCAGCCGGACTCGCACGGGGACCGCTGGTGAGCGGGCTCGGGTCGCGACCCCACCGGCGCCGGGAAAGCTCAACCCCTGGGGCGGACAGGTCGATGAACCATCCGATGGCCCTCGTTCGTACCACCCGCTCCGAAGCCGGCTTCGCCCTCATCGAGGTCATCGTCAGCGCCGCGGTGCTGGCGATGATGGCGCTCGCGGTGCTCGCGGGGATCGACGGCGCATCCGCCTCGACCGCCACCGAGAAGGCGCGCACGGTCGCCTCCGGCCTCGCCGAGGCCGACCAGGAGCGCCTGCGCGGGCTGCCGGTGACCACGCTCGCCCAGTACGCGGCGACCGCGCCCTACCTCGTGTCCGACCCCGCCGGGCCGCCCTTCACCACGCCGAACTCGGCGGGCACCACCAAGACCGTCGACGGCGTCAACTACCAGGTCGTCTCCAAGGCCCAGTGGGTGCGCGACGACACCGGCGACTCGGTGACCTGCACGTCCAAGGGCTCGGCCGACTACTTCCACATCACCTCGACGGTGACGTCGTCGATCATCGGCAAGCGCACCGCCCCGGTGACGATCGACTCGATCTACGCCCCGAACGTGGCCTACAGCTCCACGCGCGGCACGCTCGCCGTCCAGGTGCTGGACGCCAAGGGCAACCCGGTGGTGGGCAAGCTCGTCACCGTGACCGGCGGGACGCCGCCGCCGCCGGCGCTGACCAACGCGATGGGCTGCGCGGTCTTCCAGCAGCTCCCGGTGGACGCCGCGGGCACGACCTACACGGCGACGCTCAACACGCTGGGCTACGTCGACCCGAGCGGCAGCACCCTGTCCTCGCAGAACGCGACCGTCACGCCGGGCGGGCTGAGCCTGCTCACGATGAGCTACGACCTGGCGGCCACCGTCGACTCGGCGATCAAGACCTACAAGCCCGGCTCGACGGCCGCCGCGCCCGGCTCGCCGGTCGACTCCGCGGCGGCGCAGGTGAGCGCGGTCACGAGCGGCGCCACCGGCAAGTTGTTCCCGTTCCCGGTCCCGGGCGGGACGGAGACCGGCTCGATCTCCGCGACCGGCCTCTATCCGTTCCCGCAGAAGTACACGTTCTTCACCGGCAGCTGCCACTACAACGATCCGACCGACACGATCTACGGGTCGGCCAATACGGCGGCCCCCAACGGCCCGCTGCTGGCCGGTCAGCAGGTGGCCGCGCCGGGCGCGGCGACGGTCTTCCAGCCGCCGCTGAACTACCAGCTGGCGGGCACCGACCGCGGCAGGAACAACCCTCCGGCGAACCAGATGACGGTGAAGCTGACGCCCGTGGCCCCCAACGGCGACGCGTGCGCCCAGCCGCCGCTCACGCTCAAGACGATCAACGTCGGCACCCCGACCAACCCCAAGTGGATGGTCGGCCGGCTCAACGCCGGCGGCCAGCTCGACACCGGGGTCCCCTACGGCAAGTACACGATGTGCTTCCAGGATGGCGCTTACAAGTGGTCGCCCGGCAGCTACGCGAACCCGTCCGGCTCGGCGAGCTACTACGACAACACGACGCCGCCGACGGGCCAGCCGAACACGCTCGTCGGCACTCCCACGCGGGCGAACTGGACGTCTGGGACATGCTGATGCGCCGCCTGCGCGACGAGGACGGCATGACGCTGCCGGAGATGCTGGTGGCGATCTCGATGGCGCTGATCGTCTCGCTGGCCACGTTCTCGCTGATCGAGTTCACCATGCGCCGCTCCGGCGAGATCAGCGGGCGCGTGGACGCCAACCAGCGCGGCCGGGTGGCGATGGAGACGATCACCCGGCAGCTGCGCAGCCAGGTCTGCCAGCCCAGCGGGACGGCGCCGGTCTTCTCGCGCGCCGGCAACGTCACCGACGGCAACGGCGTCACGTTCTTCGTCGACTTCACCGACGGGAGCCAGGCCGCCACCAAGCCCGTGGACATGCACACGATCCGCTATGTGCCGCCGACCGCGCCGGCCGTCGCCGGCACGATCGTCGAGCAGGACTACACCGGCACGCTCGGGGCCAACCCGTCGATCGACCCGACGTACTCCGCGACGCCCTACCGCACGCGCACGCTGCTGACCGACGTCGTGCCGGTGAACCCCGGCGCGCCGATCTTCAGCTACTACCAGTACAACTCCACCACGCCGCTGGCCACCCCGGTGACCGCCCCGGCCCTGAGCTCGATCACGAGCATCCAGATCGCCTACCGCGCGCTGCCCAGCCGCAGCACGACGACGACCGCGCGCGGCAACGTGGTCTTCCAGGACCTCGTGACCGTCCGCGAGGTCGACCCGAACGCGCCCAACCCGGCCCCTCTATGCGCATGAACACCACCGCTCGCCTGGCGCGCTCCGAGCGCGGCTTCTCCATGTTCCTCGTGATCATGGCGCTGTTCCTGACGTCGATGTTCGTCGCCGCCGGGTTCGCCGCCGCCAACGGGGACCTGCCGCTCAC
>JAICUS010000308.1 GCA_025935735.1 Solirubrobacteraceae bacterium
GACTTCGGGACCTGCGCCACCAAGCTGCTGTGGACCCGCGTGCAGATGGGCGTGATCCGCTCGCTGCAGCGCACGACGCTGGCCGAGCTCGTCGAGTTCGAGGTCCGCCCGCCCGTCGCCCCCGCTTCCGTAACCGCTTCCTGAGGACACATGGCCGAGCTCGAGATCAAGAACCTGCACGTGACCGCCGCCGACAAGCCGATCCTCAAGGGGGTCGACCTCCACGTCCGGCCGGGGGAGTTCCACGCGCTGATGGGCCCGAACGGGTCCGGCAAGTCGACGCTGGCCAACGCGATCATGGGCCACCCCAACCTCGAGGTCACCGAGGGGCAGATCCTCTTCGACGGGGCCGACATCACGGAGGCCGACCCGGACGAGCGTGCCCGAGCCGGCCTGTTCATGGCCTTCCAGTACCCGGTGGCGATCCCCGGCGTGACCGTGGCGAAGTACCTGCGGATGGTCATGAACGCCCACCGCGAGGGCCGCGGCGAGCCGGCGATCTCGCTCAAGGACTTCCGCAAGACCGTCGAGGCGGCGATGGAGCTGACCAAGGTCCCGCGCGAGTTCTCCAACCGGTATCTGAACGACGGCTTCTCGGGCGGCGAGAAGAAGCGCATGGAGATCCTCCAGCTGGCGCTCACGCGCCCCACGCTCGCCGTGCTCGACGAGACGGACTCCGGCCTGGACATCGACGCTTTGAACACCGTCGCCCACGGGGTCAACGAGATCGCCTCCGGGACCGACATGGGCGTGCTGATCATCACCCACTACCAGCGCATCCTGCACCTGGTCAAGCCGCAGTTCGTGCACATCATGTTCGAGGGGCGGATCGTCAAGCAGGGCGGCCCGGAGCTGGTGGAGCAGCTGGAGAAGCGCGGCTACGGCTGGATCCGCGACGAGGTCGGCGCGGCGGCATGAGCCTCACCGCGCCATCGGCCGACGAGTTCCCCGTCCTCGCGCGCGAGGGGCTCGTCTACCTCGACACCGCCGCCACGTCGCAGACCGTGCGGCCGGCGATCGAGGCGATGGACCGCTACTACGAGACCTACCGCGCGTCGATCCACCGCGGCATCTACCCGCTGGCCAGCGAGGCCACGGACGCCTACGAGGGCGCCCGCGACAAGGTGGCCGCGTTCGCCGGCTCGACCCCCGGCGAGACGGTGTTCACCCGCAACGTCACCGAGGCGATCAACCTCGTCGCCTACTCCTGGGGGCGGGCGAACGTCGGCCCGGACGACCTCGTGCTGGTCACGCAGATGGAGCACCACTCCAACCTGGTCCCGTGGCAGCTGCTGGGCTGCCGGCTGGCCTACGTGCCGGTGACCGACGACGGCCTGCTCGACCTGGACGCGCTCGACGAGCTGCTGGCCCAGCGCCCGAAGCTCGTGGCCGTCGGGCACGTGTCCAACGTGCTGGGGACGATCAACCCGGTCGCGGAGATCGCCGAGCGCGCGCACGCCGTGGGCGCGCTGGTGCTGGTCGACGCCGCCCAGGCGGTGCCGGCGCTGCCGGTCGACGTGGGCGAGCTGGACGCCGACTTCTACGCCTGGACCGGCCACAAGGCCTACGGGCCGACCGGGATCGGCGTGCTGCACGGCCGGCGCGAGCTGCTGGAGGCGATGCCGCCGTTCCTGGGCGGCGGGCACATGATCGCCCGCGTGGGCGACTTCGAGTCCACCTGGGCCGAGCCGCCGGCCAAGTTCGAGGCGGGCACGATGCCGGTGGCCGAGGCGATCGGGCTCGGCGCGGCCGTCGACTGGCTGTCTTCGATCGGCATGGACGCGGTGCGCGAGCACGGCCGCGACGTCACGGCCTACGCGCTGGAGCGCCTGTCAGAGGTGCCCGGCCTGAAGGTCCACGGCACGCGCGACCTCGACCTGCGCGGCCCGCTGGCCTCGTTCGAGCTCGCGGGCGTCCACCCGCACGACGTGGCGGAGATCCTGGGGCGCGAGAACGTGTGCGTGCGCGCCGGCCACCACTGCGCGCAGCCGCTGATGCGCCGCCTGGGCATCTCGGCGTCCACGCGCGCCTCGTTCGCCGTCCACGCCACCCACGACGACGTCGACCGGCTGATCGACGGGCTGGACCACGTCCGCGAGGTGTTCGCCTGACATGGACGACCTCTATCGCGAGAACATCCTCGAGCACTACAAGAAGCCACATCACTGGGGCGAGCTGGACGAGCCGGACCTCGAGTTCTTCGACTCCAACCCGCTGTGCGGCGACGAGCTGAAGGTGCAGATCAAGATCGACGAGGACAACCGCGTGGCCGAGGTGGCGTTCTCCGGCCACGGCTGCGCGATCTCGCAGGCCGCGGCCTCCATGGCCTCCGACGAGGTGATCGGGATGCCGGTGGAGGAGCTGCTCAAGCTCGACCGCGAGTTCGTGCTCGACCTGCTGGGGATCGACATCTCCGCCACCCGGATCAAGTGCGCGCTGCTGTCGCTGAAGGTGCTCAAGTCGGCGAGCCTCGGGCACGCCGCCGCCTGGGAGCCCGCCGCCTAGCGTCACATTTCCGCGGGCTGTCCCGTCAAGTACCCATGAACGTGGCGATCGTGGGCGCGACGGGGACCGTGGGGCGCGAGGCCGCCGACGCGCTCAAGCGCCGCGGTCACGCGGTCCAGGCGCTGTCGCGCGCCAACGGCGTGGACCTGCGCTCGCCCGTCGGCGACGCGCTGCTGGGGGCAGAGGTCGTGGTGCACGCCGCCGGCGGGGACCGGGACGTGCTGGTGGGCGGCAGCGCACGGCTGCTCGCCGCGGCCCCGGACGCCCACCACGTGCTGATCTCTGCGGTCGGCGCGGGCCGCGTCCCGGCGCGCCGCTTCCGCGACAAGGCCGCCCAGGAGGAGGTCGTGCGGAGCGGCGGCGCGCCGTTCACGATCCTGCGTGCCACGCCGGTCCACGCTCGTCTGGCCGGGCGGCTGCGCCGCGCCGCGCGCTGTGGCGTCCTGCCGTCCGGGCCGCTGCGGCTGCAGCCGATCGCCGCCGCCGAGGTCGGCGGCGCGCTGGCCGACATCGCCGAGGCCGAGCCCTCCGGCGCCGTCGCGCGGCTGGCCGGGCCGGAGATCCTCACCCTCACCGAGCTCGGCCGCCAGTGGCGGGCGGCCACCGGCGCGCACGCGCTCGCCCTGCCGCTCCCGCTCCCCGGGGCGGTCGGACGGGCGCTGCGCGCCGGTGCGCTCACCGATCCGGGCGCCTGGCGCGGCCGCGTGCGCTTCGCCGACTGGCTCGGGCCGGGCACCGCGCCGCTCGCGGTCGCCGGAGCGGCCGCGTGAGCACGCCGGCCGAGCGCTTCGAGGCCGAGCGGCCGGGGCTGGTGCGGCTCGCGTACGGCCAGCTGGGCTCGCTGGCCGAGGCCGAGGACGTCGTGCAGGACGCGTGGCTGCGCCTGCAGCGGGTCGACCCTGACGAGCTGCGCGACCTGCGCGGCTGGCTGACCACGACGGTGTCACGGCTCGCGCTGGACACGCTGCGCTCCGCGCGGGTGCGCCGCGAGGCCTATGTCGGGCCGTGGCTGCCCGAGCCGCTCGTGCGGGCGGCCGGCGAGGCGCCGGACCCGGCCGAGCGCGCCGCCACGGCGGAGTCCGTCTCGCTGGCGGTGCTCGTCGTGCTGGAGAGCCTGTCGGCCGCCGAGCGCGTGGCGTTCGTGCTGCACGACATCTTCGGTTACGAGTTCGACCGCGTGGCCGCGGTGCTGGGCACCACGCCGCAGGCGGCCCGCCAGCACGCCTCGCGCGCGCGCCGGGCGGTCGAGGCGCGCCGTCCGCGCTTCCCCGCCTCGCCGCGGCAGCAGCGCGAGGTGGTCGACGCGTTCGTCGAGGCCGCGCGCGGCGGCGATGTGGCCGCGCTGGTCGAGCTGCTCGACCCCGGCGTCGTGCTGACCACCGACGGCGGCGGCGCCCTGCCCGCGCCGCGCCGGCCCGTCACCGGCGCCGAGCGCGTGGCCCGGGCGCTGGTCGGCTTCGCCCGGCGCGGCGGCGGCACCGCCGAGCGGGTCGAGGTCAACGGCGCGCCCGGGCTGCTCACCCGCGCCGCGGCCGGCGTGCCGAGCGTCGTCGCGTTCACGCTCGACGCCGGCCGGATCGTCGCCATCGACATCCAGCGCAACCCGGCCAAACTCAAAGGGGTCAGACCCCTTTAACTGGCACCCAGGTAGGGGTCAGACCCCCTACCTGGGTGCGCGGGAGGCCGCCTCAGGGCCGACCCGGGCCGCCTCGGAGCTGAAGGTCGTCTCCATCTGCCGCACGGCGCTGCGGGCCGCGCGGTCGGCCAGGGGGTTGTCGAGCAGCCCGCGCAGCCGCATGATCGCGCGCACGAAGCGGGGGTAGGCGACCACCCGGGCGCGGCGCTCGATCCCGGCGACGGTCGCCTCGATCGCCGGCTCGAGCGGGTAGGTGCGGCCGATCGGGCCGGGCAGCCCGCTCTTCATCTCCCGGAACGCGGCCATCTGCTCGCCGCCGGCGACCATCGGCGTGGCCAGGAACAGGTAGTAGGCCACGCCGACGTCCACGCCGTGCGGGGCGAGCTCGGCCCGCAGCGTCCGCCCCAGCGCCTCGATCCCCGCCTTGGACGCGCAGTACGCGCCGAGCCCGGGCGACGGGGCGAGCGCGGCGACCGAGGAGACGATCAGGATGTAGCCGCGGCGGGCGAGCACGTGCGGCACCGCCGCCCGCACGGTGCGCCAGTTGCCCAGCAGGTTGATCTCGATCGTGTCCTCGACGCTGTCGGGCCCGACCAGCCGCAGCGGCCCGCCGGTGGCGATCCCGGCGTTGGCCACCGCCACGTCGAGGCCGCCCAGCCGCGCCGCCAGCTCGTCGACGGCGGCCGCGATCCCCTCGCGGTCGCGCAGGTCCGCCACCGCGGTCACGGAGCCGGGCAGCCGTTCCGCGACGGCGGCCAGCCGCTCGGCGTCGCGGTCGACCAGCCCGACGCGCGCGCCCTTCTCGGTCACCCGGCGCGCCAGGGCCGCCCCGATCCCCGAGGCGCCGCCGGTGATGAGAACGCTGCTGCCGCTCAGGTCCATGGCGCGACTCTAAAGTGCGCACATGTTCCGCCGCGTCATCCTCCTCGCCGCCGCCGCCGCCGCCGCCGCCGCCGTCGCGCTCGCCGCGGCGGCGCCCGCCCGCGCGGACGTCTTCGGCCCGCCGTCCGGCAAGGTGCTCACCGGCGTCAGCGGCTCGCTGTCGACGTCGCAGTTCACGTCGCAGGTGGGCAAGCACCCGGCGGTGTTCGGCTTCTTCACCTACTGGTACTCGGGCAACCAGTACGCATTCGACGCCGCCCGGGCCGCGCACTCGCGGCTGATGCTGCACATCTCCACCAACCACGGCTACGGCGAGCCCGAGCGCATCACGCCGCGGGGCATCGCCCAGGGCGTGGGGGACAGCTACCTGCTCAGCCTCAACCGCAAGATCGCCGCGTTCGGCGAGCCGGTCTACATCCGGCTGATGGCCGAGATGAACCAGACCAACAACGCCTACTGCGCGTTCAACCGCGACGGCTCGCCCCGCAACGCCGCCCACAGCACCAGGCAGTTCCGCGCCGCCTGGCGCCGGGCCGCGCTGATCCTGCGCGGCGGCCCGGTCGCCCAGATCGACGCCAGGCTCGCGGCGCTGCACCTGCCGCCCGTCCGCGGGCGCGACGCCGGCGACGAGCTGGCCGAGCCCGAGGTGTCGATGCTCTGGGTGCCGCAGACCGAGGGCTCACCGCCCATCCCGCGCAACTCCGCCCGCGCCTACTGGCCGGGCTCCAAGTACGTCGACTGGGTCGGCACCGACTTCTACTCGCGCTTCCCGAACTTCTCCAAGCTCGAGACGTTCTACCGGGACTTCGCCAAGCCGTTCGTGTTCGGCGAGTGGGCGCTGTGGGGCGCCGACAACCCGGGCTTCGTCCAGCAGCTCTTCCGCTTCGTGAACTCCCACCGGCGCGTGCGGATGATGCTCTACAACCAGGGCAACAACCCGGACGGCCCGTTCCGTCTCAAGCGCTATCCGCGCTCCAAGGCGGCCATCCGCCACGCCCTCCACAGCTCGCGTTTTCTCTCGTCGGCGGGCTGACGACGGGCCCCGCGGGGCTTCTCGATAGAATCCAGACCTCCAGGATCGGATTTGCGTGAGCACCCTGTACGACATCTGCCCCGTCGACGAGCTGCCCCCCGGCGACAAGCGCCTGGTGGAGCTCGAGGACTTCGAGATCGGCGTGTTCAACTGCAACGGCACGCTGTACGCGATCGAGGACCGCTGCTCGCACGACGACGGCGAGCTGGTGTACGGCGAGTTCGACCCGGACGAGTGCGTGGTCGAGTGCCCGCGGCACGGCTCGCGGTTCGACCTGAAGACCGGAAACCCTGTGAACCTGCCTGCGTACATCCCGATCGACACCTTCCCGGTGACGGTCGCGGATGGCGTGATTCGAGTGGAGGTCGACTGACCTGATGGCTACTCCCGAGGTGATCGCCGAGCAGCAGGCGCTGGCCGGCATCAACGCCGACTACAAGGAGAAGTTCGGGTTCCACGACCCGGAGACCGGCTACGCGTTCAAGGCGCCCAAGGGCCTGTCGCGCGAGCTCGTCGCACAGATCTCCGAGTTCAAGAACGAGCCGCAGTGGATGCGCGAGTTCCGCCTGAAGGCGCTCGAGCACTTCCTGTCGCGCCCCCAGCCGACCTGGGGCTCGCCGATGCTGGCCGAGATCGACTACGACGACATCCACTACTTCGTGCGCGCGTCGGAGAAGTCCTCGCGCAGCTGGGACGAGGTCCCCGAGGACATCAAGAACACGTTCGACCGCCTGGGCATCCCCGAGGCCGAGCGCAAGTTCCTCTCCGGCGTCGGCGCCCAGTACGAGTCCGAGGTCGTCTACCACCAGGTGCGCGAGGACCTCGAGAAGCAGGGCGTCATCTTCATGGACATGGACTCGGGCCTGCGTGAGCACGAGGACATCGTCAAGGAGTACTTCGCGTCGATCATCCCCGCCAACGACAACAAGCTCGCGGCGCTGAACTCCGCGGTCTGGTCGGGCGGCTCGTTCGTCTACGTGCCCAAGGGCGTGCACGTCGAGATGCCGCTGCAGGCCTACTTCCGGATCAACACCGAGAACATGGGCCAGTTCGAGCGGACGCTGATCATCGCCGACGAGGGCTCCTACGTGCACTACGTCGAGGGCTGCACCGCGCCGGTGTGGACCTCGGACTCGCTGCATTCCGCAGTCGTAGAGCTCATAGCCAAAC
>JAICUS010000414.1 GCA_025935735.1 Solirubrobacteraceae bacterium
CGCGTCCATCGCACTCGCGTTCAGGAGCCGCACGACCTCAGCCGCCGTGGGATGCTGCGATTGACGTCGCCTGCTCGCACCCTGCTCGACCTGGCCGCCGTGTTGGACGAGCATGCGCTGCGCCGGGCGGTCCGGCAAGCACAATCGCTCGGCTGCGTCAGCACGGGCGAGGTCCTCGCGACCCTGCGCCGGCTCGGCCCGCGCGCCGGCGCGCGCCGGCTGTCCCGGCTCGTCCGCCCCGGCCGGGCGCCCACGCGCAGCGAGCTCGAGGACATCGTGCTCGACCTCATCCTCGGCGGCGGCCTCGAGCACCCACAGGTCAACCAGCCGCTGCTGCTCGAAGGCAGACGCGTCGTGCCGGACTTCCGCTGGCCCGAGCAGCGGTTGGTCATCGAGGCGGATGGCGCGGCGTGGCACGACGGGCCGCTCGCTCGCGCCGATGACGCCGAGCGCCAGGCGCTCCTCGAGGCACACGGTGAGCGTGTCGTGCGCCTGACCTGGGGTCAAGCGGTCGGCTCCCGCGCCCAGACGCTCGCCCGGCTGCGCGCCGCCGGCGCACCGGTAGACGCAGCCGCCGGTGCCTCCACGCGACCTGGCGTGGCCCGCCCGCCTCCGCGCCCGCCCCGGGGCGCTCGCCGGCGCGGCCCGTACGTCCGCGGCGAGCGCCGCGCCTAGACTAAGGCGCTCGTGATCAGCACCAACCAGTTCAAGAACGGCAACCACATCGAGGTCGAGGGGACCGTCTTCAAGATCCTCGAGTTCCAGCACGTCAAGCCGGGCAAGGGCGGGGCGTTCGTCCGCACCAAGCTGCGCCGGACCAGCGACGGCAACGTGATCGACCGCACGTTCCGCGCCGGGGAGAAGTTCCGGCCCGTCCACACCGAGGCGCGCAAGATGCAGTTCCTCTACGCGGACGGGACCGACGCGCACTTCATGGACGAGGAGTCCTATGAGCAGCTCGCGCTGCCGGAGCCGTCGATGGCCGAGGCGCTGAAGTGGATCAAGCCGAACGAGACGGTCGACCTGCTGTTCATCGACGGCGAGCCGTCGGACGTGCAGCTGTCGGCGTCGGTGGAGCTCGAGGTGACGCACACCGAGCCGGGCGTGCGCGGCGATACGGCCTCCGGCGGCGGCAGCAAGCCGGCCACGCTGGAGACCGGGGCGATCGTGAACGTGCCGCTGTTCGTGAACATCGGCGACCGGGTCAAGGTCGACACGCGCTCGGGCTCGTACATGTCGCGTGCGTAGGTCGGAGCAGCGGCGCGCGGCCGTCTTCGCCCTCTACCAGCACGACCTCACGGGCCGGCCGCTGGACGACCTCTTCGAGCGGGGCGCGCCGCCGTTCACCCGCGCGCTCGCGCATGCGACCGCCGACCACGCCGAGGATCTCGACGTGCTGATCGAGCGTCACGCGCGCAACTGGACGGTCGATCGCATCGCGCCGCTCGAGCGGGCGATCCTGCGGGTGGCGCTGCTGGAGATGCAGCACCCCGACCTCGTCGAGGGCGAGCGGCCGATCCCGCCGGAGGGCGCGATCGACGAGGCGGTGGAGACCGCCAAGGCGTTCTGCGGCGCGGAGGCGCCGGGGTTCGTCAACGGCATCCTCGGTGCCGTGCTGCGCGCCGGCGCGGTCTGACGCCTGCCACAATCCCCGCCCGATGCCACTCGAGCGGTTGATCGAGCGTCTTGAGCACACCGCCACCTCGCTGCGCGCCGGCGAGCTGGACGCCGAGCGCGCCGCCGCGCTCGTGGAGGACTGCGCGCGCCTGGCCGCCGAGGCCGGCGCGGAGCTCGATCGGGAGGTCCGGGCCGCGGATTCCGGCCCGGCCCCGGCGGGCCAGCTCGCGCTCGGTTCGTGAGCTACCCGGAGCACCTGCGGGCCGAGGTCGAGGCCTACCTCGCGGCGCTGCGGTTCTCCGGCGAGCCGGCCACCGACGGCCTGGAGGAGGCGATGCGCTACTCGCTGCTGGCGGGCGGCAAGCGCATCCGCCCGGTGCTGGCGCTGGCCACGGCGAACGCCGTGGGGGCCGGCGACGTGCTGCCCCTCGCCGCGGCCCTGGAGCTCATCCACACGTACTCGTTGATCCACGACGATCTGCCGTCGATGGACGACGACGAGCTCCGTCGCGGCCGCCCCACCTGTCACGTCCGTTACGGCGTCGATGTCGCAATCCTGGCCGGCGACGCGCTGTACGCGGAGGCCATGCGGCTCGTGCTGCGCGAGCAGCGGGGGGAGCCCGCGCGGGTCCTCGCCGCGGTGGCCGAGCTGGCCGCCGCATCCGGGGTCGGGGGGATGGTCGGCGGCCAGTACATCGACGTCCGCGGGCTGGTGGACGCCGGCGCCGCGGAGCTGCGCCGGATGCACGAGCTCAAGACCGGCCGGCTGATCGCCGCGGCCGTCGAGTGCGTGCTCCTGCTCGCGGGCGACGAGGGGCGCTCGACTACACTGGCTGACTTCCGTGCGTTCGCCTCAGAGCTCGGAGTCCTCTTCCAGATCGTCGACGACATCCTCGACGTGACGGGGACCGACGTTGCGCTGGGGAAGCCGCGGGGTAGCGATGAACGGCACGGGAAGCTGACCTACGTGAGCCGGTACGGGCTCGACGATGCGCGGGCGATGGCCGCGGAGTCGCATCGCGCCGCCCGTGCGGCGCTGGGACGGGCTGCGCCCGGCGGCGCGGAGGAGCTCGCGCAGATCACCGACTTCATCTTCACCCGGACGTCATGACGAGACTGCTCGACCGAATCGACCGCCCCCAGGACCTGCACGGCCTCACCGAGGACCAGCTGCAGCAGGTCGCCCAGGAGGTCCGCGAGCTGCTGATCGACACCGTGGGCGAGATCGGCGGCCACTTCGGCGCCAACCTCGGCGCGTGCGAGATCGCGGTCGCGGTCCACTCGCTGATCGACTCGCCGCGCGACAAGGTGCTGTGGGACGTCGGCCACCAGGCCTACCCGCACAAGATCCTGACCGGCCGCCGCGACGCGCTCGAGACGATCCGCCAGTACGGCGGGCTGGCGCCGTTCTGCGCGCGCTTCGAGTCCGAGCACGACATCATGGGCGCCGGTCACGCCTCGACGGCGATCGGCTACGCGGTCGGCATCAAGGAGGCGATGCTGCGCGAGGGCGCCGAGGACGGCCGCGTCGTGGCCGTGGTGGGCGACGGCGCGATGACCGGCGGCGTGGCGTTCGAGGCCGTCTCGCAGGCCGGCGGGCTGGGGACGCCGATCGTCGTCGTGTTGAACGACAACGGGATGTCGATCGCCCCGAACGTGGGCGCGCTGTCGCGCTACCTGAACCGCGTCCGGCTCGACCCGGGGCTGTGGGAGGCGCGCGAGGGCGTCGAGGAGAAGCTGACCAAGCTGCCGGCGGGGATCGGCGCCGCGTTCGAGCGGCTCGGCCCGCGCCTGAAGGAGTCCGTGAAGGCGTTCTGGGCGCCCGGCCTGTGGTGGGAGGAGCTCGACTGGGCCTACCTCGGCGTGATCGACGGGCACGACGTGCGGGCCATGCGGCGCGCGCTGTCCGCGGCCTTCGAGGCCGAGCGGCCGGTGGTCATCCACTGCGCCACGGTCAAGGGCAAGGGCTTCGCGCCGGCCGAGCAGGGCGGCCTGGAGGGCATGGAGAAGTGGCACGCGGCCAAGCCGAAGTCGATCGCCCAGCGGCGGCCGGCGCCCTCCCGGCCCGCGTCGCCCGCTCCGCCGCAGTGGACCCAGGTGTTCGGCGAGGCGCTGGTGCGCGAGTGCGAGCGCGACCCGCGCGTGGTCGGGATCACCGCCGCGATGAACTCCGGCACCGGGCTGTCGCTGCTGCAGAAGGCGCTGCCGGACCGCTACTTCGACGTCGGGATCGCCGAGCAGCAGGCGGTGCTGTTCGCCGCGGGCATGGCGCTGACGGGGTTGCGCCCGGTCGCGGCGATCTACTCGACCTTCCTGCAGCGCGCGTTCGACCAGATCGTCCACGATGTCTGCCTGCAGAACCTGCCCGTGACGTTCTGCATGGACCGCGCGGGGCTGGTGGGCGACGACGGGCCGACCCACCACGGAGCGTTCGACATCGCCTACCTGCGCTGCCTGCCGAACATGACGCTGCTGGCGCCGCGCGACGAGGCGATGCTCGTCCACATGCTCCACAGCGCGCTGCAGTGGGGCGGGCCGGCGGCGCTGCGTTACCCGCGCGGCGCGGCCGTCGGCGTGCCGCTGCCCGACACGCCGGCGCTGATCCCGGTGGGCACCGGCGAGGTGCTGCGCGCGGGCGAGCGCGTGGCACTGGTCGGCTACGGCACCGGCGTCGCCCAGGCGCTCGGCGCGGCCGACCTGCTGGCCGAGCGCGGCCTGGACGTCACCGTGGCCGACGCCCGCTTCGCCAAGCCGCTGGACGCGGCGCTGCTGGCCTCCCTGGCGCTGGAGCACGACCTGCTCGTGACCGTGGAGGAGGGCGTCCTCGCCGGCGGCTTCGGGACCGCGGTCTGGGAATGCCTGTCCGCGGACGGCGCCGCCGCCCCGCGCATCCTGCGGGTCGGGCTGCCCGACCGCTACGTCACCCACGGCGCCCCGGCGCTCCTGCACGAGGAGGTCGGGTACACGCCGGAGCGGATCGCCGAGCGCGTCGAGGCCGCCGTGCTCGACCCGCGCGGCTCCTTCGCCTGAGCGCCTTCCGCGGCGGTTGGCGCGCCGCCGTTCACGGTCAGGGTCAGACCCTGAGCCGTTGAGGCATCTCCACGCAGAATCCGTCGAACTGCGGTTCGCGCGGGTGCGTACCCCCGGCCGGAACGACACCTTTCGGAGGGGGGCTCGTGGGACTCAGGAAGCGGTACCTGCCTTGGGTGCTGACCGCGGCGACCGCGGCGGTCGGCATCCCGGCATTCGCATACGGTGACCCGGCGCCGCCGCTGACGGCGTCGATCCAGGCCTACGACTTCGGGTTCGAGGACTCGCCGGGCTCGGGCGAGAGCACCGTGACCATCGCTCCGGGCGGCACGGTCAACTTCAGCTACCCGGAGGGCGGGAACTTCCACGACGTCGACTTCGACGCCCCCTCCGCACAGCCGACGTCGTGCACCCAGACGTCCGGCCCGAACGTCGGACCGGTCCCGCCGGTCCCGAGCTTCCCGCTCCCGCCCGGCTGGGCAGGCTCCTGCCAGTTCAACACGCCCGGGGTCTACAACTTCCACTGCGACGCCCACCCGTTCCAGATGACGGGAACGGTCATCGTCGAGGCGGGCACGCCGACGCCGACGCCCACTCCGACGCCGACGCCAACCGCGACTCCCACGCCGACGCCAACCGCGACGCCCACGCCGACGCCGACGCCGACGCCGACGCCCACCCCGACGCCCACGCCGACGCCGACTCCGACGCCCACGCCAACGGCGACCCCGACGCCGACTCCCACGGCGACGCCAACGCCGACACCCACGCCAACGCCGACCCCGACGCCCACGGCGACTCCGACCCCGACTCCCACGGCGACGCCGACCCCGACGCCCACGCCGACGCCGACTCCCACGGCAACGCCGACCCCGACGCCCACGCCCACGCCGACTCCCACGGCAAC
>JAICUS010000727.1 GCA_025935735.1 Solirubrobacteraceae bacterium
CACAGCCCCTGGCTGACGTAGTTGGGCGCGTACACGACGTCGGACGCGAACAGGTCCGGCAGGTTGTGGCCGCCCGCCGCCGCGGCGACGCGCGCCGGGTAGTTGTCCGTCGGGATGACGGTCAGCTTCACCTTGTTCTTGTGCGACGCGTTGTAGGCCTTGACGAAGCGCTCGCTCTGCACCTGCGTGGCCGCGCGCGTCCACATGGTGAGGCTCGTGCCGTCATCGGCCGAGCCGCCCTTGCTCGCGCTGGACGAGCTCGAGTTGCCGCCCGAGCTGCCGCCGCACGCGGCGGCGGCGAGTGCGGTTGTCGCCAGCAGCGCGGCAACCGCGCGCCACTTGCCCTTCTTGCCCATCATGGATCTCTCCTCCCTTAGGGCGTGGTCGTCGACAGCGTGAAGACGAGGGTCTTCGCGTAGGCGCCGGTCCTCAGCGCGTCGGTCGCGCCGATCGACTGGGTGAAGTCGATCGTCACGGCGTCATGGCTGATCGGCGCGGGGTAGCTGAGCAGCGCCAGGGGCGCCGCTCCGAGCGGCGCGAACGCCGCGTCGGGGTAGGTGGAGTTGCGCGCCCGCACCTGCAGCGGCTGCGGCAGGACGAACGAGCCATTCACCAGGTGGCCGGGGTGGGCCGTGTCGGGGTCGGCCACGCCGAGCGCGGCGTCGCCCGCGGTCGAGACCACGTCGGCGGTCGTCGAGGCGGAGTAGTCGTGCGCCACGCCCGGGGTGAACGCGCCGAAGCTCGCCGGCGTGCCGAGGGTCAGCGCGAGCGTGGCCGGCACCGTCCCGCCGACGCCGCTGGAGGCCTGCGTCTGCGAGCCGGTGTCGAAGACCTGGACCTCCTTGATCCCGACGGAGCGGGCGGGCGCGGTCGACTTGGTCACCATCACGCGCATCAGCTGCGCCGTGACGGGCGGGAAGTCGACCTGGTTGTAGTTGGGCGCCGGTGTGGCCGGCGTCTTGACCTGGCCGGGGACGTCGACCCAGTTGGTGCCGTCGAAGTACTGGATCGAGTAGTCGCTCGGCTCCTTGTAGGTGCTGCCGTTGGAGCCCCAGGCCTTGTTGGAGAAGAAGTACAGCTTGACCTGGTCGAAGCGCCTGGCCGCGCCGAGGTCGATCTGCAGCCAGTCCGAGGCGTTCGGCGAGCCGAGGTCGCCCCAGATCGGGTTGGTGCCGACGTAGGCGCCGGAGGTCACCGGCTCGCCGCTGATGGTGAACCCGTCGGTGGCGTTCGCCGGCGAGGTGGCCTGCGAGGCCGGCGTGGTGGTGGTGAAGGACGCGGTGGCGTCCTTGTGCAGCGCCAGGTTGACCAGCCCGGACGTCTGCGGCTCGAGGTCCACGCCCGCCTTCTGGAAGGCGTCGACGAGCCGCGCGTTGTCGTTGAGGCCGACCTCGGTCGCCTTGGCCAGGTAGCCCTGGGCGCTGTAGTTGACGTGGGTGGCGCTGCCGTCCTCCACGGTGGTCCTGCCGGACGCCGGGTTCCAGATCACGTGCGCGAGGTCGTCGACGGTCATCATGCGCCGGCCGCCGACGTAGAGCGAGTAGCCCATCGGCGCGAGCGGGTAGTACTGCGTGCCGCCCGGCTTCTGCCAGACGATCGTGACGCTCGTGCCGTGGTAGCCGAGGTTGTTGACCGTGAAGTGGTCATAGCCCATGTCGATGGGGTACAGCTCGACCTTGTCGTCGAGCCGCGGCTGCAGGCCCGCCACGTCCTGGAAGATCATCCAGTTGAACGAGCCGAGCACGTCGTGGTGGATGCCGGAGCGGCCGAGCGTCTGCGTGTTCGGGTCCCAGTTGAAGAAGTACTCGTTGTTGTCCGGGAACCGGTTGTCGCCGCCGATGTACTCGTTCCAGCTCAGCCACTCGATCATCTTGCGGTACATGTCCGGCGTGATGTACTGCGACGGATAGTTGCGCAGCGCGTTCGAGTACAGGCGGGCCTGCAGGGTGGCGTTGATGTTGGAGAAGTTGTTGCTGCCGGTCGAGCCGTGCGCCGCCGCCTCGGCCTTGTCGGCCTGGTTGGCGGTGTACACGGGCATGATCGGGAACTGCGCCTTGTCGGCGTAGTAGCGCAGCGCCTGCTTGTACTCGTCGTTGTTCGGCGCGATGCCGTCGATGAACGGCGCGAAGTTCTGCTGGTCCTTCCAGCAGACGAGGTTGCCGGTGGTGAGGTCGCGCTGCAGGAACACCTTGCCGGGGCAGTCGATCGGGCCGGCCGTGCTGATGGTGGCGTTGCGGGAGTTGGGGCTCGAGTCGACCGCGGTGGGACCGTCGGGGTCGTCGAACTTGTAGTCCGCCACGTCGCCTGCGCCCGCCTGGCCGCCGGCCAGCGCGGCGACCTCGTCCGCGCTCAGCGCGCGGCCGTAGATGTTGAAGTCGTCGACCGTCGCGCGCAGGAGCGGATCGCCGTACTGCGAGCGCCCGATCCAGTTCTGGTTCGTGTTGCCCAGATCCGACGGGTGGATGGTGATGTTGGCGTTGGTGCCGACCGGCTGGCCGTTTACGTAAAGCGTTCCCGTCGTGCCGGAGACCACGACCGCGACGTGCGACCACTGGTTGAGCGGCAGCTGGCCGGTGCCGTTGATCACCTGCTCGGCCGCCCCACCGCCGCCGGTGCTGATGGCGAAGCGGATCGGGCCGCCGCCCGC
>JAICUS010000602.1 GCA_025935735.1 Solirubrobacteraceae bacterium
CGACGGGCCCGATGTCCGTCGGCCACTCCCGCCGCACGAGCCGGAACCCCTCGCCGCAGAACCGCGGCGCCGCCGCGAGCGCCTCCTGCAGATCGGCCTCCACGCCGTCCTTGTCCAGCCGGGCGGCGTCCGCGTCCATCAGGTGGTCGACGTCCGAGAGCACCTCGTGCAGCGTGATCTCCAGCCGGTCCTCGCCCTTGAGCTTGCGCACCACCAGGCTGCCCGGCGCCTCCTCCACCACGGTCGGCGGCGTCATCCAGTTCAGCGGCTTGTAGCCCCCGGCGTCCGCGTGGACCAGCACCGACCCGTCGGCCTTGACGATCACCAGCCGCAGCGCCTCCGGCAGCCGGGCGGAGAGGCGGCCGGAGTACTCGACCGAGCAGCGGGCGACGATGAGGCGCACGGCCGCGGAAGCTACCGCGCGCCCCGGATGGTCAGCAATGCGTGGGCTTCTTGGCTCCCGGGTTCAGGCACTGCGTGGTGATGGTCGGCGCCTTGCGCTTGCGGACCGTCAGGACCTTGACGGCGCCGATCGTTCCCGGCTTGGTCACGACGAACCGCAGCTTCGTGCCCGCGCGCAGCGGCTTGCGGATCAGCGACTTCAGGTCGACCGTGCCGTGCTTGCGGCGCAGCACCAGCGCCCGCTTGACCAGCCGCGTCTTGTGGCCCTTCTTCGCCTTGGCCTTGTGCAGGAGCGCGCTCGGGCACGTCTTCGACAGGCAGGTCACGGTGATCGTGGAGCCGGCCGGGACGTTGGCGAGCTTCAGCTTGGTGAACTTCGTGCTGCGCGGGGAGGCGGCGAAGGCGAACGGCAGCGTGATCACCAGCCGCCGCGGCAGCACGCGCGCGTCGGCCCCGTCGCAGTTCTCGTCGACGCCGTTGTTCGGGATCTCGGTCGCGCCGGGATGGATCCCGGGGTTGTCGTCGTTGCAGTCGACCTTGGCGTTGAACCCGTCGTCGTCATTGTCGGCCGCGGCGACCACCCAGTCACGCTCCACCAGGTCGCTGATGTTGCCGGCACGGTCGATCGCCCGCACGCGGAACGAATGCGCCCCCGCGCTCAGGCGGGACAGGACGACGGGGCTCGTGCACGCGCCGAACGTCGAGCCGTCGAAGCTGCACTGCAGCGAGCCGGGCTCGCTCGAGCTGAACTTGAACGTCTCCGTGTTGATCGCCTGCAGCGCGCCCTGGCCCGGTCCGGACGTCGGGTCGAGCGCCGCCGTGGGCGCCACGGTGTCGACGGTGAACGCGCTCGTCGCGGGCGTGAGGCTCACGTCGCCGTTGTGGATGCCCCAGACCTTGATCGTGTGCGCGCCGTCGGCCAGGCTCGGATACGTCTGACCGGTGGCGGGGCACGCCGCGGCGGCCTGGGCGTCGAGCTGGCAGCGGAACGTCAGCGTGCCCGTGTTCGGCGGGACGGAGCTGGAATAGGTCACGGTCGCGGACTTGGAGCTCGAGAACGCCGGCGGCCCGCTGCCCAGGGCGACGGGCACGATCTCCTTGAAGTAGGCGACCGGCGCCTCGGCCAGCGTGCTCCCCGGAGACGGCGTCGGGGGGACGAACGCCACGCAGGCGGTGCCACTGGGGATCAGGCAGCCATCCCAGTGATCGAACTGCCATCCCGCCTGCGGGACCGCGGTGAGGGTGAGGGAGGCCCCGGGGTCCGACCAGAGGCAGCCGTTGAAGATGGGGAAGCACTGGGCGGGGTTGAGCACCGTCGTCGTCCCGCAGGGCGTGAAGCTCGTGTTCGTCGGCTGCGTGCCGACCGGCACGCTGAGGATGCACTGGGCGCTCGTCCCGGTGATCGATCCCGCGCCCGTGACCGTGGGCGTGGCGTCGATGCGGCTGGCCTGCGCCATCGGCGCCACGGCGAGCATCAACCCGATCGCGGCGATGACCGCTCCGGCCCGTCGACCCAAATCTCCGTACCCCATCGCTCCCTCGCTTCTCACGTCTGGCCCGGCTGACCGTAGGGCCAGGATGAGTGCGGGGGCAACGGCCAAGGGTCTAGTGTGGAGGTTCGATGGCCACCGAACGTCGCTCCCAGCGTCAGGTGCTGGTCGCGTTCAGCGCGATCATGCTGGCCACGCTGCTGGCGGCGATGGACCAGACGATCGTGGCCACGGCGCTGCCGCGGATCGCGGCCGACCTGCACGGCTTCAGGAACCTGTCGTGGGTGGTGACGGCGTACCTGCTGTCGACCACGGTGACCGTGCCGCTGTACGGGAAGCTGTCGGACCTCTACGGGCGGCGGCGGCTGTTCGTGGTGTCGATCTCGATCTTCCTCGTCGGGTCCGCCCTGTGCGGGACGTCGCAGTCGATGGGCGAGCTGATCGCGTTCCGGGCGCTGCAGGGCGTCGGCGCGGGTGGGCTGATCCCGCTGGCCCAGGCGGCGATCGCCGACCTGTTCTCGCCACGCGAGCGCGGGCGCTATCAGGGCTATGTCGGCTCGATGTGGGCCACGGCCGCGGTGGCCGGGCCGCTGCTGGGCGGGACGCTGACCGACGCCGCGTCGTGGCGCTGGATCTTCTACATCAACCTGCCGCTGGGCGTGCTGGCGCTGATCGCGGTGGTCAAGACCATGAAGATCGCCCACACCAAGCGCGAGCACACGATCGACTACGCGGGCGCGATCGCGCTGAGCCTCGGCGTGACCGGCGTCCTGCTGGCCTGCGCGTGGGGCGGGACGACGTATTCCTGGGGCTCGGCGGAGGTGCTGATCGCTGCGGTCGTCGGCGTGCTCGGCGTGGCGGCGTTCGGCTGGATCGAGCGGCGCGCGCCGGAGCCGCTGCTGCCGCTCGGGCTGTTCCGCAACCGGGTGTTCGCCGTCTCCAGCCTGGCCGGGCTGGGCGTCGGGGCCGTGCTGTTCGGGATCACGATCTACGTGCCGGTCTACATGCAGGGCGTGCTCCAGGTGTCGGCCACGAGCTCGGGCGTCGTGCTGATCCCGCTGACGCTCGGCTGGACGCTGGCCAGCTTCGTCTCGGGTCAGCTGATCACGCACACCGGCCGCTACCGCATCTATCCGCTGCTCGGCTCGACGCTCGTGCTGATCGGCTGCCTGCTGCTCACCACGCTGGGCGTCGACTCGTCGAGCGTCGTCGCCTCGCTGTTCCTCGTGGTGATCGGCGTCGGCATGGGGACGATGTTCCAGACCTACGTGATCGCCACCCAGAACCGCGTGAGCATGTCCGAGATCGGCGTGGCCACGGCGGCGATCCAGTTCTTCCGCTCGATGGGCGGCAGCCTCGCGGTGGCCGGGCTGGGCGCGCTGCTGACCGCGCAGATCGGGAGCGGGATCGACGTCAACGCGCTCACGTCGGGCGGCGCGCACGTGGGCGAGGCCGCCCGGACGGCGCTGTCGGACGCCACTCACGCCGTCTTCTGGGCGATCGTGCCGCTGGCGGCCGTCGTGCTGGTGCTGGCGATCCTGCTGCCCGAGTACCCGCTGCGCACGCACGCGCCGGCCGACGCCGCACCGGCCGCCGAATA
>JAICUS010000858.1 GCA_025935735.1 Solirubrobacteraceae bacterium
CGCGGATCGTCCGGCGCCAGGTCGTGCTCGACCGCGTCGTCCACCACGGTCTCGCCGGCCAGCACGCGCTCGACCACCGGGTCCACGCCGGGGTTCGGCCGGCTGCCGCGTACCGACGGCGTACCGGGGGCGAGCGCCTCCGCGGCCACCTCGAACCCGTCGGCCGCAGCGCGGATGGTCACGCGAGTGGCGCCCGTGGCGCCCAGCACCGACTCGGCGATCTCCTGCAACGTGCTCATAGGGCAACCTTTCGGTCGCGGCCGGAGTAGGGTCGCGCAGCCGGCCGCCGCCGGGAGAGGGCCAAGCTCGCTTGCCCGCGCGAGGGCCCGCATGAGACCTGCCCGTCCCGGCGGTGGGGGCTGCCGTAAGCGGCAACAGGACGTAGCCCCGGTGAGGGCCCGTCTATGAGCACCCGCAACGGTAGCTCCCGGTCGGCGATCCGTCGAGCGATCGGTGGGAGGTAGCGATGCGAACCGGGGTGTGCGCCGGGGTGGACTGGGCCAAGGACAGCCACGATGTCGTCGTCGAGGACGCTGACGGTGAGCGGGTGTGGGCGGCGACGGTCGCGCACGACGAGGCGGGCCTGACGCGTCTGTGCCGTGGGCTGGTCAGGCTGGGCGTGCAGCGCGTGGCCATCGAGCGACCCGACGGTCTGCTGGTCGAGCGGCTGCTCGACGCCGGCCTGACCGTGATCGCGATGCATCCCAACCAGGTCGCGGCAGCGCGAGCCAGGTTCCGGCCCGCGGGCGGCAAGTCCGATCGCTTCGACGCCTTCGTGCTGTGCGAGCTCGCGCGCACCGACGCGCATCGCTTTCGCGAACTGGTCCCCGACCGCGACCAGACCAAGGCGCTGCGCGCGCTCACGCGCGGGCGCGAGCTGCTGGTCTGCCAGCGCGTCGCGCTGGGCAACCAGCTGCGGGCCGAACTGGAGCGCTTCTGGCCGGGCGCGGTCGACGTCTTCGCCGAGCTCGACAGCCCGATCGCGCTCGCCTTCTTGGAGCGCTACCCATCGCCCGGCGACGCGCGCGGGCTCGGCGAGCAGCGGCTCGCGCAGTTCCTGGCGCGCCACCACTACTGCGGCCGCAAACCGGCGAGCGTGTTGCTCGCCCGGCTGCGCCGCGCACCGTCCGGGCGCGCCGGCGAGCTCGAAGCCGACGCGCGCCGCGGGATCGTGCTCGCGCTGGTCGCCGCGCTGCGCCCGCTGGTCGAGCAGATCCGCCTGCTCACCTCCGAGATCGCGCACGCCGTCCGTGCCCATCCCGACGGCGAGATCTTCCTCTCGCTCTTCCGCGATCCCAAGAGCGTCGTGTGCGCCGCCACGCTGTTGGCCGAGATCGGCGACTGCCGCGCGCGCTACCCCACCGCCGAACAGCTCGCCGCCGACGCCGGCATGAGCCCCGTCGCCGTCGAGTCCGGACGCCGCAAGGTCGCGACCTTCCGCCGCGGCTGCGACCACCGCCTGCGCAGCGCCCTCGCCACGCTCGCCGACAGCACCCGCCACTGGCACCCGTGGGCCGCCGACCGCTACGCGGCCGCCAAAGCCCGCAAGCACGACCACCCCCGCGCCATCCGCACCCTCGGCCGCGCCTGGTGCCGCGTCCTCTGGCGCTGCTGGCACGACCACACGCCCTACGACCCCGCCCGCCACCGCGGCCTGCAACAACACATCGCCGTCGTGATCCCCGGCTCGAGCCCCCGGCTCGACCCACCCGCCACCCAGCGGATGCTCGGCGCCGCC
>JAICUS010000886.1 GCA_025935735.1 Solirubrobacteraceae bacterium
CCCCTCGCGCGCTTCGACCGTGCCCGCCGCGTGCCCCTCGCGCGCTTCGACCGTGCCCGCCGCGTGACTCTCCGCTTCACCCGGCCATGACCGCCGAGCGCGGCCTCCCCCCGGGCCGCGGCGGCGAAGGCCGTCGCCCCGGCTCGCCCGGCCCGCGCCGGCTGGGGCCGCCGAGCCCGCCGGAACCGTCGCGCGCGGCCACGCCACCCGGCGAGGAGCCACCCGCTTCTGGCCGGCGCCGGGACGGTCCCGCGGGCGCCGCGCTCGCCACTCCGCCGCCCACGTCGCGCGGACCGCGCCGCCTCGCGCCGCCGCGCCCGATCAAGGTCCGCGCCGACCCCGCCGGGCGCCCGCACGCCATCGCCAGCCGCGCGGTCGAGGCCATCCGGGAGTCGTGGCTCGTGGAGGACCGCTGGTGGACGGACGCGCCCCTGCGCCGCCGCTACTGGGAGGTCGTCACCGCCGACGGACGCGATCTAGTCGTCTTCCGAGACCTGCAAGGCGGCCGCTGGTTTGCCCAGCGCTGACCGGCCGCGACGCCCGGTAGACTGCGTGCGGGCGCCCAAACGCGATCCGCTCGCCGTCCCGGGTCATCCCCAGCTTCTCCAGGACCCGCAGCGAGGCGGCGTTCGCCGGCTCGGCCAGGGCCACCACCTCGCGGATCCCGAGCCGCGAGAACGCCGTCTCGAGCCACGCGCCCGCCGCCTCGGTGGCATACCCGCGCCCCCACCACGGCTTCCCGAGCGTGTAGCCGAGCTCCACCTCTCCGGCCGGTGTCCGGTAGAGCCCAGCGTCGCCGATCAGCCGGTCGGACGCCCGCTCCACCACCGCCCAGAACGAGTACCCCCAGGCGTCCTGGTGGGTCCGGTAGTCGTACAGCAGCCGCCGGGTCATCGCGGGGTCGGACAGCGGCCCGGTCGCCACGTAACGCATGACCTCGGGGTCGGAGTAGACCTCGTGGGCCGCCGGAGCGTCCTCTTCCTGAAACGGCCGCAGGAGCAGCCGCGGCGTGTCCAGCCTGTCCACTCCTTCGTTTTAGCCGACGCGCCGCGCGTTCCGTCCGAGCCGCATGCGAACATATGTTCGTGCCATACGTCGAGCTCCACGCCCACTCCGCCTTCTCGTTCCTGGACGGCGCGTCGTCGCCCCAGGAACTCGCGGCCACGGCCGTGGAGCTCGGCCACGGAGCGATGGCGCTCACCGACCACAATGGCGTCTCGGGCTCGATGGAGTTCGTGGAGGCCGCCAAGCCGCTGGGGTTGCGGGCCATCCACGGCGTGGAGATGGACGTGCTGGACGTTCCCGGCCCCGGTCCACCGCCGCGGGACGCAGCCACCCGCCACGTCACCCTGCTGGTCGAGAACGCCGACGGCTGGCGCAACCTGTGCCGGATCGTCACGCGCGCCCACGTGCACGATCGCGATCCGCGCGAGCCCCCGCCTGCCGTGCCGCTGGAGACGCTCGAGGAGCACGCGGCCGGGCTCGTGTGCCTGAGCGGCTGCGCGGACCGCGGGATTCATGACGAGCCCACGCTGCGCCGGCTGC
>JAICUS010000462.1 GCA_025935735.1 Solirubrobacteraceae bacterium
GCGAGGCGATCTCGTGCCTCGGCGCTTGCGGCCGAGGGACCAAACATGAGCGTCACGTTATCCACGATCGTGCGCGGAATGCAACCCGGGGTTTCGAAAATCAGACAGCAGCTGGGCTAGCATTGGTGCGCAATCCGCTACTCTGAGTATCGAGCCTGGCCATGGAGAACCACGGGATCACTGCCGCCTCGGCTCCGCGACGCGGCCGGCGAGCTGCGCGGGATACCGACGGACGGATCCTCGAGGCCGCCATCGAGCTGCTGTCGGCGAACGGTTACGCCGGGTTCACGCTCGACGAGCTCGCCGTGCGCGCCGGCGTCGCCAAGACGACGATCCTCCGCCGCTGGCCGTCCAAGGCGGCGGTCGCCGCTGCGGCCGTCGAGCGGCTCGCGCTGGAGACCGTCGATCTGCCCGAGTCCGAGACGCTGCGCGCCGATCTGCAGGCGCTGGTGACGAGCGCGATCGCCACGTTCGCGAAGGGCCGTGGGCGCTTCGTGCCACGCCTCATGCGCGAATCGGGCAACCACCCGGAGATCGCCGATCTCCTGCGCACGATGATTCACGCGCGCCGGCTCGCCTACCGGCGCGTCTTCGCCCGCGCGGTCGCCCGTGGCGAGTTTCAGCCCGACGTCGACCAAGATCTCGTCATCGACCTGCTCGTCGGGCCTGTCTGGACGCGCCTGCTGATTACGCAGGACCCGATCCCCGAGTCGCTCGTCGACGTGATCGTCGACGCGGTTCTGCGCGCGTTCCCGCCCCGTCCGACGACGGTGCCGTAGCGGCGCTTGCGTGCGGCCGATGCGGACTGCTCCTTCGCGCGGGGACGGATTGGGCTGATGCGGCGTCCGCATTATGGTTGCCTCCACGCGAGCGGATGAGCCTGAGAGAGCGATCGAGGCGGGGCACTTGGCGCTCGCACGCGGAGCGTGGGTCGAGGCGCGGGCCCGGTTCGCGGAGGCGCTCGCTCGCGAGGAGACGCCGGAGGCGTTCGAGGGGGCCGGTCTCGCCGCGCGCTACGAGCTTGATGCGAAGGCAGCGATCGAGGCGCATGAGCGGGGCTACCGTCTCGCCCGATCGCACGGCGACGGGGCGACTGCCGCTCGCCTCGCGATCCAGCTCGCCCACGACGCGTACGCGTTTCGCGGACCGGCGGAGGCGTCGGGCTGGGTCGAGCGCGCCGCGCTGCTCATAGACGGGATGCCTCCGAGCGTTGCCACCGCCTGGGTGACGCTGCTGCGCGCCCACTTCGCGCTCTCCGATCACCACCCCAATGTGGCGCTGAAGGGATCCGCGCAGGCGATCGCGCTCGCGCGCGAGCTTGAAGCGGTCGACGTCGAGATGCTCGCGCTCGCGCTCAACGGCCTCGCTCTGGTCAGCACCGGGGAGATCGAGGAAGGCATGCGGCGGTTGGACGCTGCCGCGGCCGCCGCCCTGGGCGGCGAGATGACCGATGCGGACGCGATCGAGACGGTGTGCTGCCACATGATCGACGCGTGCAAGCTCGTCCGCGACCTCGAGCGCGCGAACGAGTGGTGCCTGCGCGTGCGCGAGATCGCGGAACGGTTCGCGGACCGTCAGATGTTCTCGATCTGCCGCACGGCCTACGCGGAGGTACTGCTCTGGCAGGGGGACTGGGGGCGCGCCGACCAGGAACTCACCGCGGCGGTAGAGGAGCTCGGGGCCTTGCGTCCGGGGCGTGACGTGGACCCGCTTGCGCGCCTCGCCGAGTTGCGGCGCCGACAGGGCCGGACCGGCGAGGCGGAGGAGCTTCTGAGCCGGGTGGAGTCGCACCGCTTCCACTCCATTCTCGTCGGGCTGCTGGCGCTCGACCGTGGAGACATCGTGACGGCGCGCGATGCGGCCGCGCGCTTCCTGCGCCGCGTGGGACAGGCCGACCGCTTCGAGCGGGTCGCCGGACTCGATCTGATGGTGCGCGCGGCGGTGGCCGCCGGCGACCAGGCGTCCGCCCGCGAGGCGGCGGATGAGATCGCCGCGATCGCTGCGGCCTGCCCGAACGCGTCGCTTCGAGCGGCGGCTCTGCTTGCCGAGGGCCGGGTCGCGGCGGCCGCCGAGGACGCCGCCAGGGCCTGTCAGCTGCTCGAAGATGCGGGCGACCTGTTCGACGGCGCCGGCGCCCGGTACGACGCGGCGCTCACGCGACTCGAGCTCGCCTCCATGCTCCGTGTCCTCGGACGGGACCGGCCGGCAGCGAACGAGGAGGCCCGTGCCGCCAAGGCGCTGCGGGAGCTCGGTGCGCCGGCGCCGACCGCGCGCGCCGGCGGGCTTTCGGCGCGTGAGACCGAGGTGCTCCGGCTCCTCGCACGCGGGCTCGGGAATGCCGACATCGCCCGCGAGCTCGTACTCAGCGTGCGCACTGTGGAACGCCACGTGGCCAACGTCTATCTCAAGATCGGCGCTTCCGGCCGCGCGGCGCGAGCGGTCGCGACCGCCTGGGCCTACGCGCACGGGATTACGTAGCGGCGGCCACCACTTGGGTACGGGCACGGATGCGGCGGTGGCTCATGCGCGCTTAGCCTCGGACTCGTGCCCGGTGCGGGCAAGTCACGAGGCGCAGGAGGTCGCGCCATGCCGAAGGTGTCAAGGGAAACCGCATCAGAGACGATCACGCTGGAGGGCGTCGAGGTGCAGCTCGAGACGATCCTCGTGGTGATGGACAACCTGGGCCGGGCCGCAGGCGCGGCGACGAGCAGGCGATGAACTACCGGCTCGCCTACGCGATCGGGTTCCATCCCTGGGAGGACCTGGCGGGGCATCCGCCATTCGCCGGCAACCTCTTGGAACTGGTGGCGCGCGAGGAGGCCGGGCGTGAGCCGCCCTATGGGCCGGCGCTCGATGTCGGCACCGGCAGCGCGGTCTGGGGCGTGCAGCTCGCCAAGCGGGGCTGGCGGGTGACGGGCGTCGACATCGTCGAGAAGGCTCTGCGCCGCGCGCGTGCGCGAGTCGACGAGGCGGGTGTCGAGATGCGTCTCGTGCACGCCGACGTGACGGCTCTGCGGCAGGCGGACCTCGGCGCTCCGTTCCGGCTGGTGCTGGACACCGGAACCTTCCACGGGCTCAGCGGAGCCCGGCGCGAGGCGATGGGTCGGGAGGTGAGCGCGATCGCCGCGCCCGACGCCACCGTGTTGCTCGACTGCTTCGCGCCCATGCGCAGGGGGCCGCTGCCGCGTGGCGCCAGCCGCGCCGCCGTCGAGGCGGCCTTCCCCGGATGGGAGGTGACCGACGAGGAGGTCGCGGACGCCGAGCCCGACGCGCTCGCGCGATTGTTTCGGTTCGACGAGCGGTTCTACCGTCTGCGCCGCGTGGCGGGCGCGCCGTGAGCACGAGATGCGCCTCGAGTCGACGCACCGCTTCCCGATCCCGCTGCGGGACGGCTTCGATTACATCGTCGAGCCGCGCAACTGGCCGGAGTACTGGCCCGGGCTGATCCGCGTTCAGCCGGGATCTCGATGGCGGGCGCCGGGGGATCGCGCTCGCGTCGTGATGCGGCTGCTCGGCCGCAGCGTCGTGCTCGAGATGACGCTGCGTACCTTTCAGCCCTACCGTCTCATCGAGTACACCAGCGTCCAGCACGGGCTGCCTGACGCGCGCCATGAACGTGGCTTCGCTGCTATCGGCGATGGGCTCGAATACCGCCTATTGGTCGAGTTCGAGCCGCGGGCGGGCGTGCGCGGAGCCTTCGATCGCGTTTTCGTTCGCCGTGCGGTCGAGCGCATGATGCGGCGCACGGCCGTGAACCTCGACGGCCGCCTACAGCGCGTTCCTAACGGGTGAAGTCAGCCGATTCCGAGCGTCCGGGCGACGGCGGCACCCCGCGGTGTCGCAGTCCGGCCGGTCTACCCGATGCACGCCGCAACACAGAGGCGCACACCGAGCGCGTCGTCCAATGGAAACCCTCCAGAGGCGACCCGTGTCCGGGCGCTGAAATCGCGAGGCGGGACCGAGGCCCGCCGGCGGTTCCTAGCCGGTGGGCGTGAGCCGCTCGGCAAGGTACGCGAGGCCGCGTGGGTAGCGGTAGTCGATGCCGCCGTGGGCGGCGTCGAAGACCTCGCAGCTCACGTCGGTCATGCCGATCTCGGCCAACGCGTCGGTGAAGGCCTGTGCGCCCAGCTCGAGGTAGTACTCGTCGCGCGTGCCGCCGTCGAGGTAGATCGCGCGCAGGCCGCGCAGCGCGTCGGCGTAGCGCGGCACCATCCGCACCGGGTCCCAGGCCAGCCAGCGCGCCCAGACGTCCTCGATCAGCCGGCCGGTGCGCACGTCGAACGGCAGGCGCACCGTGCCGTCCGGGTCGGCCGAGAAGGCCGCGGCGACCCCGTAGGTCGAGATCAGCTGCGGGTCGGTGGGCTTGCTCAGCGGCGGTCGCGAGCGGAAGTCCGCCCAGAAGGCCTCGAAGGACCCGCCGTACGCGCGCAGCGCGCGGACCGCCTGGCCGAACTCCGGGATGTAGCAGAGCTCGTACAGCGAGTCGCCGGCGTGACTGGCCAGGCCGCCGAAGAGGTCCGGCCGCAGCATCGGCGTGATCATCGCGCCGAAGCCGCCGCTCGACTTGCCGGCGATGCCGCGGTGCGCGGCCTGCGCCAGCGTGCGGTAGCGCTCGTCCACGAACGGCACGACCTCGTCGCAGAGGTAGGAGTGGTAGCGCCCCGTGCCGGGCGAGTCGACGAACTGGCTGCCGCCGTAGGACGTCCACGCGTCCACGAACACGACGACGCACGGCGGCGCGCCGCCGCCCGCGAACAGCGTGTCGGTGGACTCGGGCACCGTCGGGCGGAACGGCGAGCGGTTGTGCCACATCGGCTCCGCCCCCGTGTACCCCTGGATCACGTAGATCGAGGGGTAGCGCCGGTCGGCGTCGTCGTCGTACCCCGGCGGCACGTACACCTCGAGCGGCCGGTCGGCCGGGTCCCCGAGGGGGTTGTCGGCCAGCAGCGCGCTGGAGATCACGTGCCGCTCGAGGCGACCCTGGAGCGCGGACGGGTAGGCATGCGGA
>JAICUS010000106.1 GCA_025935735.1 Solirubrobacteraceae bacterium
CAGGCCGCCCGTCTCCGCGGCCAGCGCCGCCGTGGACCACGACGGCTCGGGCGCGAGCATCTCGGCGTCGTCCTCCCAGATGTGCGGGATGCGCAGCATCGTCTCGCCGCCGGCCACCGGATAGTGCAGGAGCTCCGCGAGCCGCGCGTGCGGGAGGAACAGCGACAGGTCGACGCGGATCGGCGTGGAGTTGCGCGTGACGGCGAGCAGCGGCGAGGACTGCAACAGCCCGTGCGTGCGCATGCAGCGCGCCTCGGGCACGATGCCCAGGCAGTGCTCCAGGACCTCCTCGGGCGTCGAGCCGTGGGTCGATCCGGCGGCGAAGTTGGGATGGATCCCGAGCTCGAACAGGTCGGGGTGCGCCCGCAGGCGGTCGATCGCCGGGCTCGCGTGCGTCACGAGCCAGGTCGCCGCCACGCCCCGGCCGACCAGCAGCTCGGCGACGTGGTCGATCATGAAGTCCGGCGCCCAGTCGACGTCGAGCGTGATCGCCGTGCGGTCGGCTGTCGTTGGCCCAGGCACGAGGCGGGCAGTCTAGAAGGGCTCCCGACGCCGCCGCATAGACTGGCCGACCGCCCATGAGCGGGGTCGTCGCCATCCACCAGCCGAACTTCTTCCCGTGGCTCGGGTACTTCGACAAGCTCGCGCGCGCCGACGTGTTCGTGCTGCTCGACCACGTGCAGTTCCAGAAGAAGGGCGGCAACTGGGCCAACCGCGTGCAGCTGATCACCGGCGGCGGCCGGCCGGGGTGGGTGACCGCACCCGTCGACCGCTCCTACCACGGCACCAGGCCGATCAGCGAGATCGCCATCGACGACGCGCGGCCGTGGCGCCGGACGGTGCTCAAGACGATCGCGGCCAACTACGCCCGCGCGGCGCACTTCGCCGAGGTGTTTCCCGTGGTGGAGGAGCTCGTCGGCCACCCGTCGCGCCGGCTCGCCGAGCTCAACGAGGCCGCCATCCGCCGCCTGGCCGGCGAGATCGGCCTGCCGACCGGCCACATCGTGCTCAGCTCGTCTCTGCAGCCGTCCGGCGCGGCCACGGACCTCCTGATCGGGCTGGTCCGGGCCGTCGGCGGCGACGTCTATCTCTCGGGCGGGGGCGCCGCGGGCTACGAGGAGCCGGACAGGTTCGCGGCGGCCGGCATCGAGCTGCGCCCGCAGGCCTTCGCGCACCCGGTCTACTCCCAGGGCAAGGGCGAGTTCGTGCCGGGCCTCTCCGTGCTCGATCCGCTGCTCCACCTCGGGCCCGCGGGGACCCGCCGGCTGCTGTCGTGACCGCGGTCCGCAAGCTTGTCCTGTTCGGCGACACGATCGGCCTGCCGCGGTTGCTGCGGCAGCTCGACCCGTCGCTCGTCACGGCGCTGGTCAGGGCGGAGGTGCGGCCCGAGCAGGAGCCGGAGCTCACCCGGCTCGCCGCCGAGCGGAAGCTGCCGCTGCTGGTGCAGCCGCGGCGGACGAGCGACGCCTTCCCCGCGTTCGTCGAGGCCGTCCGCGCGCTCGCGCCCGACCTGATCCTGGTCGACTCCTACTCGATGCTGCTGCCGCCGCCGCTGCTGGAGGCGGCGGCGCTGGGGGGCGTCAACGTCCACGGGGCGCTGCTGCCGCGCCACCGCGGCGCCAACCCGATCCAGTGGGCGATCCTCAATGACGAGCGCAGCACCGGCGTGACGATCCACCGCATGACCGAGGAGATCGACGCCGGGGCGATCGTCGCCCAGCGCGAGGTGCCGATCGGGTTCGGCGACACCTGGAAGGCCGTGTACGACCGCATCGCCGCGGCGACGGAGGCGCTGCTGGCCGAGCAGCTGCCGCGGCTGCTGGCCGGCACGGCGCCCGCGACGCCGCAGCCGGCCGGCAAGGGGTCCGGCAACCGCCGGCGCACGCGCGAGGACGGGCGCATCGACTGGTCCAGCAGCGTCCTGCGCATCTACAACCTCGTCCGGGCGCTCGTGGCCCCGCTTCCCGGCGCGTTCTACGAGGACGGCGGGCGCGAGGTGGTGCTCGACGAGTTCCTCACCATCTCCCAGGTCGCGGCGCTCAAGTACGGCGGTCCCGGGCGCCCGGACGGCGCGGTGCTGGAGCCCATCGGCGACGCGGATCGCAGCGACGTCATCGAGTTCTCGGCCGGTGGGCGCCTGCGCATCGACTGGGACCGCCGGACCGCCGAGGTGGCGCCGGCGGGCGCCGAGGCGATCAGGCGCTTCGCGGTGGCCGAGCTCGGGCTGGACGCCGGGCCCGCGCCGCGCTGAACCTCAGGCCCGGAGCCCGCGGGCCCGCGCCCGGGCGGCCAGCGCGAGCAGCCGCGGCGCGCGGCGGGCGGCCTGGTGGTAGCTCCAGTACCACAGGCGCGGCCGCGCGCGGATCGCCTGGTCCTGCACGGCCGCGGCCCGGCCGGGGTGCGCCGGCAGGCAGTCCGCGACCGCGTCCTCGAAGCGCCGGGCGAAGGCGGCGTAGGTGTGCTCGCCGCTGGCCACCAGGTCGCGGTACGCGTTCTCGGCCAGGCGCTGGACGAGCGCGGCGTCGCCGAGGCGCTCGCACGCCGCGTCGATGTCGGTCAGGTCCGGGCGCACCGGCACGTAGTGCACCTCGGGCTCCATGACGCCGGCGTACTCGCCCTGCACGAGCAGCTGGCACGCGCCGACGAGCGCGGCCTCGAAGTGGCGCGGGCTGACCGAGCCGAAGGCGTGGCCGTCCCAGCCGGCCGGCATGCGCGCGGCGAACTGCTCGAAGCTGAGATCGGGCTCGGCGGCCCGCAGCGAGGCCTCCAGCGCGCGCACCGCTCCGCGCGGGTCCATCGCGCTGGCACCGCTCTCGCAGCCGGCCACGACGCGCGCGGAGGCCAGCAGGTTGAACCAGTCGTCGCCGAACAGCAGCCGGCCCTCCGCCGTGGACACGTCGGCGCGCAGCCCGGCCCGCGGCGCCGCGGCCTCCAGCGCCTCGGCCAGGCGGTGCTTGACCTGCCCGCGCCGGCCCAGGCGGTAGGGCAGCTGCCCGGCCCGATAGGCGACGTCGAGCGGGCGCTGGGCGTGCGGGATCGCCGCCCGGCCGCGGGTGCGGTCGGCGTCGCGGGGGTCGACGTAACCCGTGAAGCACTGCTCGAAGCGCGCGGTGGAGCGCGTCCGCGGGTACAGGGCGTCGCGCTCCGCGCCGCCGAAGATCGAGTAGACGACGTCCGCGCCGACCTCCTGCAGCCAGTCGTCGAGCACGTGGGCGTCGTCGTACTCGTCCTGCGGCATCGCCACCACCGCGGCGTCCGCCCCGGCCAGCCAGTCCAGCGACGAGCGGATGCGCGCGAAGCGGGGGGTCCAGCGCGCCGCGAGCAGGCTGTAGTGCAGCACCACCATGTCCCAGCGCTGCGCCCGGATCCACGGCGGGCAGCGGCCGGCGAGGTTGAGGTAGACGATGCGATGGCGCTCGCGGCCCTGCTCGAGGAAGCGCACGTGCGACGCCATCGTGGGCCGCATCGGGAGGGCCGTCACGTGCATGTAGAGCATCAGCACGTCGAGCGGTCGGGAGCGGGCCGCCATCGGCGGGCCAGGGTATCCGCTCCTAGGATGCGCTCATGGCGCCTCGCATCTCGGTCGTCATCCCCTGCTACGACGACGGCGCGACGGTCGCCGACGCCGTGCACTCCGTGCGCGAGGCCGAGCCGGTGGAGATCGTGCTGGTCGACGACGGCTCGCAGGACCGGGCGACGATCGCCGCGCTCGACGCGCTCGGCCAGCGCGACGACGTGCGGCTGCTGCGCCAGGCCAACGCCGGCGTGAGCGCGGCCCTGCGCGCCGGGACGGCCGCGAGCACGGCGCCGTACGTGTTCGTCCTCAACAGCGACGACCTGGCCGAACCGGGCGCCCTGGCCGCGCTGGCGGACGCGCTCGACCGCTCGCCGCGGCACGCGTTCGCGTTCGGCTGGATCCAGATGTTCGGCGATCTCGACACCCTCGTCCGCCAGCCGCCGTGGAACCCCTGGATCCTGCTGCACTCCAACCGCTGGGCGATCTCGTCGCTGTACCGGCGCACGGCGCTCGAGCGGGTCGGCGGCTTCTCCGACAGCGAGGGCTACGAGGACTGGGACCTGCTGCTGTCGCTGGCCGAGCACGACCTGCCGGGCGTGCTCGTGCCCCGCGTCGTCCTGCATTACCGCCAGCACGGCGCCGGCCGCCGCAACCGCGCCGCGATGACCAGCCTGCGGACGATCCATGCCGGCTTTCGCCGGCGCCACGCCGCGCTGTTCGCCCGCGAGCCCGAGCTGCGGCGCGCCTACCCGCTGCCGCCGGCCACCCGCCTCGCCTACCGCGCCCAGCTGTACGCCGGGCTGCTGCTGCCGGGCTCGCTCGTGCCGGGGGTGCTCGCGCTCAAGTGGCGGCTGCGGGCGCGGCTCAGCGGCGGCTGAGCCGGGCCATCCGCGCATCGAGGATGCGCGCCGCCAGACCGGGGGCGACGCGATCGACCGCGGAGTAGGCCCAGCGCGGCGGGCGGACGACCAGCGTGCTGTAGGCGCTCGCCGCGAGCTGCGCGCGGCGGATCGCGGCGCCGTGGGCGCCGGCCGCGGTGACCGGGCGCTCCGCCTCGAGCACGGCCTCGATGCGCGCGGCCAGCGACGCGTAGCCGTAGCGCCCGCTGAGCACGAGGTCGCGGTGGGCGTGCTCGGCCAGGCGCTCCAGCAGCGCGCGGTCGCCCAGGCGCTCCACGACGGCGTCGGCATCGTCGAAGTCGGCACGCACCGGCAGGTAGTGGACGCCGGGCTCGAGCATGCCGTCGTAGTCGCCCGCCACCAGGACCTGCGCGGTCTTGGCCACCGCGGCCTCGAGGTGCCGCGGGCCGATCGCGCCGAGCGGCGTGCCGTCCCAGCCGGCCGGCATCGCGGCATCGAACTCGGCGAACATGAGGTCCGGGCGCTCGGCCAGCAGCTCGCGCTCGCGGGCCACGAGCTCGCCGCGGCGGTCGATCGCGCTGGCGCCGCTCTCGCTGCCCAGCACGGCGCGGGTGGAGGCGATGAAGGCGAACCACCGGTCGCCGAGGATCGCGTCGCGGGGATCCAGCGAGACGTCGACCCTCAGCCCGGCGGCCCGCGCACGCGGGCCGAGCTCCTGCGCCACGCGCAGCTTCGCCTGGCCGAGGCGGCCGAAGCGCGGCGGCAGCCCCTCGGCGCGATAGGCCAGGTCGAGCGGCCGGCGAGCGTGCGGGAGCACGGCGCCGGCCCGGCGGGAGGCCGCGCGCTCGTCGACGTAGCCCGTGAGCGCGCGCTCGAAGCGGGCACGGCGGCTCATCCGCGGATACAGCCGCTCGCGGTGCTCGGGCCCGTAGATGGAGAAGACGACGTCGACGCCGAGGTCGTCCAGCCAGTCGTCGAGCACGTGCGCGTGGTTGTACTCGTCCTGCGGGAAGGCGATCTTCAGCGCCGGCGAGGACGCCACCCAGGCGAACGAGGCGCGCCGCGCCTCGAACCCGGGCGCCCAGCGCGCCACGAGCAGGGTGTTGTCGAGCACGATCGCGTCGACGCGCAGCTCGCGGACCGGTCGCGGCACCGGATAGCCGGCGTTCCAGTAGACGACGCGGTGGCCCGCCGCGCTGGCGTCCAGCGCGCGCAGCTTGGAGCGCAGCGCGGCGCGCATCGCGCCGGGAGCGGTGTACTGGTAGAGCACCAGCAGCGTCCGCGGCTGCGCGCCGAAGGCCAGCGAGCGGGGGCTGCCGGCGCGCCACAGGCGCTCGCTCACGGGCCGCGGTACCAGCGCTGCTCGCGCAGCCAGCCGCGCGCGCGCATCATCGCCGCGGCCACGCCGGGGGCGTGGCGCAGGGCAAAGCGGTGGGCGAGCCGCGGCGTGCGGATGACCACGTGGCTGTACGTGTCCGACGCCGCGTTGGCCGCGCGCCAGCCCAGCTCGCCGCGCGCGCCCCGCCGGGGGCGGTCGCCGGCGACCTCCTCGACCACCGTCTCCACGTGCGCCGCGAACGCCCCGTAGGAATAGGCGCCGCTGAGGATGAGGTCCTCCCACGCGCGCTCGGCGAACGCCTCCGTCTCGGCCGGGTCGGCGATCCGGTCCAGCGCCTCGTCGAGGTTCGCCATGTCCTCGCGCAGCGGGACGTAGTGGCGATCGGCCTCCAGGATCCCGTCGTACTCGCCCTCGACGAGCAGCTGCGCGGTCTTGGTCTGGGCGGCCTCGAACAGGCGCGGGCTGATCGCCGTGAACCCGTGGTCGTCCCAGCCGGGCGGTTGCAGGGCCGAGAAGTCCGCGAACGTGGCGCCGGGGTGCTCGGCGCGCCAGGCGGCCTCGAAGCGGCGCAGCTCGCCGTAGGGGTCGAGCGCGCTGGAGCCGCTCTCGGTGCCGATGACGCAGCGCCCGCCGGCGAGGAAGTCGAACCAGGCGTCGCCGTACTTGGTGTCCGCGATCCGCGTCGAGATGTCGGTGCGCAGGCCGTGGGCGCGCGCGGCCGGCTCGACGATCTCGGCGATCCGGTGCTTGAGCTGCCCGTGGTGGCCGATGTGGAAGGGCAGGTTGCGGGCGCGGTAGACGATGTCCAGCTCCCGCTCGGCGTGCGGCCGCGGCAGCCGCTGGACCGCGCCGGCCGCGCGGTCGTCGACGAAGCCCGTGTAGGAGCGCTCCATCCGCGTCCGCGCGCTCGTGCGGGGATAGAGCGTGGACCAGTGGCGCTGGTCGAGCACGGAGAACACGCAGTCGAGCCGCAGGCTGTCCAGCCACTCGTCGAGCGTGTGCGCGCACACGTACTCGTCCTGCGGCATCGCCAGGCGCACGGCGTCGCTGTCGCGGATCCAGTCCAGGCTCGAGCGCCACCGCTCGAACGGCGCCTCCCAGCGCATGCAGAGGACCGAGTAGTGCAGCAGCACGACGTCGAACGGGTAGTCGCGCACCCAGCGCGGCACGCCGTGCGCCGCGTTCCAGCGCAGGACGTCGTGCGGCGTCAGCGAGTGGTCGAGGAAGCGCAGGTGCTGCACCGTCGTCGGGCGCATCGGCTCGGCCTCGGCGTGCAGGTAGAGGATCAGCCAGGCGCGCGGCCGGGCGTCGACGGCCGAGCGCGTCCAGGGCGCCCCACCGCGCCACAGGCGCGTGGTGCTGCTGTGCGACTCGACGGCCGTCATGGCGGCGATGCTAGCGGCGGCTATGCTCGCCGCCGTGGCAGCGCAGACCGGCATCGACGCCGCGAACGCCGGCTTCTGGGACGAGCTGTGCGGGACGAACCTGGCCCGCGAGATCGGCATCACGGACGCGTCGCCGGCCTCGCTGGAGCGCTTCGACCGCGCCTACCTCGACCTCTATCCGTACCTGGCCGGCTACCTGCGGGCGCCGGAGAGCGCCGGCCTGCGGGTGCTCGAGATCGGGCTCGGCTACGGCACCGTGGCCGCGCTGCTGGCCCGCGCCGGCGCCGACTACCACGGGCTCGACATCGCCGCCGGCCCGGTGGCGATGGCGCGGGCGCGGCTGGACCGCGTCCCCGGTGCGCGGCCGGAGCAGGTACGCCAGGGCTCGGCGCTCGACCTGCCCTTCCCGCGCGACTCGTTCGACCGCGTCGTCTCGATCGGGTGCCTGCACCACACCGGCGACCTGGCGCGCGCGGTGGCCGAGGCGCGGCGGGTGCTGCGGCCGGGCGGCGAGCTGCTGCTGATGGTCTACAACCGCCGCTCGGCGCGGCGCGTGCTGCTGTGGCCGGTGCTGGCCGCACGCCACCGCCTCGTGGCCGGCGCGCCGACGCCCGAGGCCTGGCTGCGCCACGCCAACGACGGCACCGCGGAGGGCGACAGCGCGCCGCACACGGACTTCGTCAGCGTGGCCGAGCTGCGCGGGCTGCTGCACGGCATGCGCGACGTGCGCGTCGACCGCCGCAGCATCGACCGGGTGCCGCTCGGCAAGCGGGAGATCTCGCGCGCGCGGCTGATGCGGCTGGGCGTCGACCGCGTGGCCGGCCTCGATCTCTACGCGACGGCCCGCGGCTAGGCTCTCCACCGTGGCGGCCACCGACGTCTCGCAGCGCAACGCCGAGTTCTGGGACGAGCTCTGCGGCACCCACATGGCGCGTCAGCTGGGCATCCGCGACGCGTCGCCGTCTGAGCTCGCGCGCTTCGACGCCGCGTACCTGGCCCTGTATCCGTACCTGCTCGGCTACTTCCCGCGCGAGTGGGTCGAGGGCAAGCAGGTCCTGGAGGTGGGGCTCGGCTATGGCACCCTGAGCGAGGCGCTGGCCCGGATGGGCGCGGACTACCACGGGCTCGACATCGCGGCCGGGCCGGTCGAGATGGTGCGCCACCGCCTGGCGAGCGTGCCCGGCGGGCGGCCCGAGCAGGTCCGCCGGGGCTCGGTGCTCGAGCTGCCGTTTCCGGACGCCTCGTTCGACCTCGTCGCCTCGATCGGCTGCCTGCACCACACCGGCGATCTGTTCGGGGCCGTCCTCCAGGTGCGGCGCGTGCTGCGCCCCGGCGGCCGGGTCGTGCTGATGGTCTACAACGGCCGCTCGCTGCGGCGCCTGCTCGCCGCGCCCGGAGCCGCCCTGCGCCACAGCGAGAGCGCCGACGAGCAGATGCGCGCCCGCTACGACGCCACCACCGACGGCGCGGCCGCTCCGCACACCGACTTCGTCACCGCCGGCGAGCTGCGCGGCCTGCTGCACGGGTTCGGGGACATCCGCATCGAGCGCCGGAACATGGACGGCCTGCCGATCCCCTACGTGGCCGAGCACAGCCGCACCGCGCTGCTGGCGCTGCGCGCCGACCGCCTGGTCGGGCTCGACCTCTACGCCACCGCGCGGCGCTGAGCTATTCGCCGTCGGGGCGGCCGGCCGTCTGGGCGAAGCGCCGCGTGCGCGCCTCGCTGAGCAGCTCGCGGTCGTGCGGGTCGTGGAGCGGGTCCGCCTCCAGCCGGCGCATCCGCTGCTCCATCAGCGCCAGGCGCTGGGCCAGCACCTTCGACTGGTCGCTCAGGCGCGACACGGCCGCCGAGAAGTGCAGCAGCAGCACCACGATGAAGCCGAGCGCCACGAAGAAGAGCGCGTTCGGCGCGCTGATGATGCCCAGGGCCCGGGCGAGGCGGGCGAGCGCGTCGCTCCACGCCGCCAGCGCCAGGATCACGATGGCGGCGCCCATCCACAGCAGCGCGTAGCGCTCCAGCAGCCGGCGCCGCCGCACGAGGTCGAGCACGACGAACAGCAGCGCGACCGCGGCGAGGAGGGAGACGAGCTGGACGCGACTCATCAGATGCCCTGGCTGGCGGCGACGGGAGCGTCGTCGCCCGGTTCGACGACGGGACGCCGGCGGGCCAGCCCGACGAACAGCGCGAGCAGCACCTTGAGCATGTAGTAGGCCGACTTCCCCGTGCTGATCGACGATACGCCTCCGCCGCGCCGGAACATCCGCACCGGGATCTCCGCCATCGCCAGCCGATGGTGGTGCAGCATCAGCACCGCCTCCACCTCGGGGTAGTCGTGCGGGTAGTCGTGCGCGAACAGGCGGATCGCCCGCCGGTCATAGATGCGAAAGCCGGACGTGGGGTCGGAGACCCGCTGCCCGACCAGGCGCGAGAGCAGGAAGGCGAACACGTGGATCCCCGCCCGGCGGCTGATCGGCGCCGGGTACTTGAGGTCGTCCGACAGGAAGCGCGAGCCGCAGACCACGTTGACGAGCTGGTCGGTCAGCGCCTCGTCGAGGAGCCGCAGCTGGGCGGCGTCGTGCTGGCCGTCGCCGTCGACCTGCGCCATGCGGTCGTAGCCGTTCTCGTCCGCGTACACGAACCCCGCCTGCACGGCGCCGCCGATGCCGAGGTTGAACGGCAGCCGCACGACGCGCGCGCCGGCGCCCTCCGCGCGCTCGGCGGTGTCGTCGGTCGAGCCGTCGTCGACCACCAGCACGTCGAAGTCCGGCGTCTCGCGGTGCAGGGCGCTCACCACGGAGGCGACCGTGGCGGCTTCGTTGTAGGCCGGGACTACGGCGAGGCGGCGGATGTGGTCCATGGTCCTATCCACGAAGAACGGCCCGTCGCGGTGCAAGTTGCGGCGGACGGCGCGAGCAGAATAGCCCCGAGCCGCCTACGTGACGCTGCCGGAGGAGGTCAGCACCGAGCGCCGGCTCTCGTCGAGCGAGCGCTGGAGCCCCTCGAGCACGCGCACGACCCGCAGCCCGGACTCGCCGTCGGAGATCGGCGCCGTGCCGGAGCGCACCGCCTCGACGAAGTGCTCGCACTCCGTGCGCAGCGGCTCCACGTTGGCCAGGCGCGGGCTCCAGATGTCGCCCGAGCGGGTGATGTACTCCCCGTAGGTCTGCGTGGCCTCGTCGAAGCCCTTGTCGTAGATCGTGATCTTGCCCTCGAGCGCCATGTCGTCGAACGTGGCCATCCGCGTCGAGCCGACCACCGTGAAGCGCCGCTCCTTGTGCGGGTCGAGCCACGACAGGTGCAGATGCGCCGCCAGGCCGGACGGGAAGCGCAGGAAGCAGAAGACGACGTCCTCGACGCCCTCGTGCATGTAGCTCTCGCCGCGGGCCTGGACCTCGTAGGGCTCTTCGCCCGTCAGCCGCAGGAGCACCGACACGTCGTGGGCGCCCAGCGACCACAGCGCGTTCTCGTCGGCGCGCAGCTTGCCCAGGTTCAGGCGGTTGCCGTAGATGTAGCGGACGCGGCCGAGCTCCCCGCTGTCGATGAGCTCCTTGAGCTTGACCACGCCGGGGTGGTACTCGAGCAGGTGGCCGACCATCAGCGTGCGCCCGGCCTCGCGGGCGGCCTCGACGACCATCTCGGCGTCGGCGACCGACTGGGCCATCGGCTTCTCCACGAAGCAGTGCTTGCCGGCGCCCAGCACCTTGGCCGCGAGCGGCGCGTGCGTGGGCACGGGCGTCGCCAGCGCGACGGCGTCGACGGTGTCGTCGGCCAGCACCTCGTCGAGGTCGTCCGTGAAGCGCGCGCCGGGGAAGAGCGGGGCGAACCGCTCGCGGTTGGACTCGAGCGCGTCGCAGCACCACGCCAGCTCCGCCCCTCGCACCGATGCGAAGTTGCGGGCGAGGTTGGGACCCCAGTAGCCCAGGCCGGCGACGGCGACGCGCAGCGTTCCATCGTCAGACTTCATGCGTCCGGCAGTGTAGTCGGGCGCCCCTCCGTAGAATGCCTCGAGGCCCGGGACCCATGGATCGCACGGACCCCCTCCTCGCAACCGCGCGGCCCGCCGCGCCGCGCGCCCCGATCTCGGAAGGGGTGCTCGGCGTCCCGCTCGCGCTCGTCGACTACCAGCACACGCTCGACTGGATCGACGACGCCGTCGAGCGCGACCATCGCGGCTACATCTGCGTCGCGGCGACCCACACGGTCGTGGCCTGCCAGGAGGACGAGGAGCTGCGCGCGGCGGTGCTCGGCGCCGATCTCACGGTCCCGGACGGGCAGCCGCTGGTGTGGGCGCTGCGGATGCTCGGCCACCCGCTGGAGAGCCGGGTCTACGGCCCGGACCTGATGGAGGCCGCCTGCGCCCGCGCCACGGCCACCGGCCGGCGGTTCTACCTCTACGGCGGCCGCAACCCCGGCGCGCTGGCCCAGCTCGCCCGCCAGCTGCGGCTGCGCCACCCCGGGCTGCGGATCGTGGGCGGCCAGGCGCCGCCGTTCCGGCCGCTCACGCCCGCCGAGGAGGAGCGCGTGGCGGAGGACATCAACCGCTCGCGGGCCGACGTGGTGTGGGTCGGCATCGGGGTCCCCAAGCAGGAGAAGTGGATGGCCCAGATGCGCGACCGCCTCGATGCGCCGGTGCTGATCGGCGTCGGCGCGGCGTTCGACTTCCACGCCGGCCTGATCCCCCAGGCGCCCGCCTGGCTCCAGCGCCACGGCATGGAGTGGGCGTTCCGGCTGGCCCACGAGCCGCGCCGGCTGTGGCGGCGCTACCTGCGCTACAACCCGCGCTTCGTGGCCGGCTTCGCCCGCCAGTGGGTGGCTTCCCGGCGCACCTGAGTTACCCTTCGCCCGGGAGGGATGAGGACGTGAGACGGACAGCCATCCTGCTCCTCGCGGTGGCGGCCTTCTGTGCCGCCGCACGGCCGGCCCGGGCGGACGTCTACGACGACAACCCGGCGGCCGCGTCGCGCGGCGCGGGCGACCTGTGGGTGTTCGCCCGCCGCACGTCCGACGGCGCGATCCTGGAGCGCCACCTGAGCAACGGCCAGTGGACGCCCTTCGCGTCGATCGGCGGCGCCGCCACCTCGGGCCCGGCGGCGGCGGCCTACGGCCCGAACATCGAGGTGTTCATCCGCGGGACCGACGGCGCGCTCTGGTCGAACCAGATGACCAACGGCAGCTGGAGCGGCTGGGCCTCGCGCGGCGGCTACTTCACCTCGGGGCCGAGCGCGATCGCCCGCCGCGGCACCAACGTCCTCGACGTGGCGGCGCGCGGCGGCGACAACGCGATCTACCTGTCGACGTACGTCCCGGGCACGGGCTGGTCGCAGTGGGGCAGCCTGGGCGGCAACCTCACCTCGGCGCCCGCGCTGGACTCGCACTCCGACGGCATCCTCGACGTGTTCGCCCGCGGGACCGACGGCAGCGTCCAGCAGCAGGCCTGGAACGGCAGCCAGTGGCTGGGCTGGAGCAGCCTGGGCGGCGGCATCATCGGCGCGCCGACCGACGTCAACCGCCAGCCGCACGACCTCGACGTCTACGTGCGCGGTGGCGCCGACGCCCTCTACCAGCGCCACTGGGACTCGGTGAACGGCTGGAGCGCGTTCACGCTGCTCGACAAGACGCCGCTCGGCTCCGCGCCGGCCGTGGCCAGCGACGGACCCGGCAGCGAGGTGCTGTTCATGCGGGTCGGCGACACGCTCTACCAGAAGGCGTGGAACAACGCCAGCGGCTGGACGCCCTGGACCGACTTCGGCCCGATCGCCGTCCCGCCGCCGCCAACGCCGCCCCCCGGGGACGGCGAGCTCGGCCTGTCCGCCGGTCTGCACTGCACGCCGCCGGGCGGAAGGGTGCACGTGACGATCACGGTCCACAAGCCGAAGGGCAAGGCCCGCGCCCGGGTCGCCCGGATCGTCTTCTTCACCCGCGGCAAGCACCGCACGGTGAAGGTGGACCGCAAGCGGCCGTTCTCCGCGCGCATACGGGTCAACGCGCCGGCGGGCAAGCACGGCCGGGTCTACGCCCGCGTCTACTTCCGCCGCTCCAAGCACGGCAAGCTGCACCACAAGACCGTGTCGCGCCGCTACACCGTCTGCACCTGAACCGCGCACGTTAGCCTCAGGGGCCGCAGATGCCCTACGACGTCGCGATCATCGGGACAGGCCGCATCGGGCTGCCGCTGGCGCTGAGCTTCGCCGGCGCCGGGCTGTCCGTGCTCGCGGTGGAC
>JAICUS010000628.1 GCA_025935735.1 Solirubrobacteraceae bacterium
ACCGCCTACACGCTGGGCATGCGCCACGCCTTCGACGCCGACCACATCGCGGCGATCGACAACACGACGCGCAAGCTGATGGGCGACGGGCAGCGGCCGCTGTCGGTGGGCTTCTGGTTCTCGCTCGGGCACTCGAGCGTGGTGTTCGGCCTCGCGCTGGCGCTGGCGTTCGGCGTGCGCGCGCTGGCCGGCCAGGTGACCGACGGCGGCTCGACGCTGGAGACGCTCACCGGCGCGGTCGGCACCACCGTCTCCGGGACGTTCCTGTTCGCCATCGGCCTGATCAACCTGGCGATGCTGAGCGGCGTCGCCCGCGCGGTCCGCGCGGTGCGCTCCGGCCGCCACGGCGAGGCGGAGATCGAGCGCCTATTGGCGCCGAAGGGGCCGCTCAGCGCGCTGACCGGGCGGCTCGGGCGCCGGATCACCGCGCCGTGGCAGATGTATCCGCTCGGGCTGCTGTTCGGGCTCGGGTTCGACACGGCCACGGAGATCGCGCTGCTGTTCCTCGCCGCGGGCGCCGCGTTCGGCGCGCTGCCGTTCTACGCGATCCTCTGCCTGCCGATCCTGTTCGCCGCCGGCATGTCGCTGCTCGACACGCTGGACGGCGCGTTCATGTCCTTCGCTTACGGCTGGGCGTTCGCCAAGCCGGTGCGCAAGCTCTACTACAACCTCACCGTGACCGGGCTGTCCGTCGTGGTAGCGCTGGGGATCGGCTCGGCCGAGCTGCTGTCCGCGCTCGGCGTGGCCAACGTCGACCTCGGCAGCCTCGGCTACCTGGTCGTCGGGCTGTTCGCGGTGACCTGGCTCGTCGCGGCCGGCGTCTGGCGGTTCGCGCGCATCGAGCAGCGCTGGGCGCCCTAATCTGCGCGCTGTGAAAGCGCTGTGGGAGAGGGCCCGGCGCCTGGGGGCGGCGTTCCCGCACGGCCGCACCCTGCCCGAGGCGCACTGGCGGGCCCGCCACCGCGGCCTGATCTGGCTGCTCTGGGCGCACGTCGTCGCGCTGCCCGTCGTGGCGCTGCTCTACGGCGATGGGCTGGGCGCGGCCCTGCTCGACGGGGCGATCGTGGCCGCCTTCGCCGTCCTGGCGACCCTGCGCCTCGGCAGCCAGCGCGCGCAGTCGCTGGTGGTCACGCTCGGCCTGCTGACGTGCTCGGCCGTCTTCGTCCACATCGCCCACGACCTGATCGAGGCGGACTTCCACTTCTTCGTGATGGTGGGAGCGCTGGCGCTCTACGAGGACTGGGTGCCGTTCATGGTCGCGGTGGTCTACGTGTTCCTCGAGCGCGGGCTGGTCGAGCACGCGGCCCATCCCGGCACGCCCTGGAAATGGGCGCTGGTGCACGCCGGGTTCATCGCCGCGCTGGCGGTCGCCTGCATGGCGAAGTGGCGGGCCGCGGAGAGCAACCGGCTCGCGTTCCGCTCGCTGGTGAACTCGCTGGAGGAGGGCGTGCTGATGATCGGCCGGGACGGCACGCTGCTGGCCGCGAACCCGAGCGCGGAGCGCATCCTCGGCATGGACCCGGCCGAGCTGCTGCTCCCGAACGGGAGCCGGCCGGACTGGTCCTTCGTCGACCTCGACGGCGTCCCGTTCCCCGAGGCCGCGCGGCCGATCCGCGCGACCGCCGCCACGGGGGAGACGCAACTGGCCGTGCAGATGGCTCTGCGCCGCCCGGACCGCGCGACGCGCTGGCTGTCGGTGACCACGCGCGCCGTCGAGTCAGGCGAGGACGGACCGCCGTACGCGGTGGTGTCCTCGTTCTCCGACGTCACCGAGGAGCGCGAGGCCGTCGACGCCCTGGAGCGCTCCAACGCCGACCTGCAGCAGTTCGCCTACATCGCCTCGCACGACCTGTCGGAGCCGCTGCGGATGGTGTCGAGCTACCTGCAGCTGCTGCGCCGCCGCTACCGCGGCCGGCTCGACGACGACGCGGACGAGTTCATCGACTACGCCGTCGAGGGCGCCACGCGGATGCGGTCGCTGATCGAGGGGCTGCTCGCCTACTCCCGCGCCGGCCGGGGCGAGGAGAGCACCGCGGTCGACCTCAACGGGGTGGCCGGCGACGTGCTGCGCTCGCTGGCCGCCGCGCTGGTGGAGGCGGGTGCGGACGTCGCGGTGGGCGAGCTGCCGTGCGTGCTGGGCAACCGGATGCAGCTCGAGCAGCTGCTGCAGAACCTCGTGGCGAACGCGCTGAAGTTCCGCGGCGCCGGCTCGGCGTATGTGCGGGTGGTGGGCGAGCACGGCGGCGCCGGGATGGTGCAGGTGGCGGTGGAGGACGCAGGCATCGGCATCGAGCCCCAGCACCGCGATCGGGTGTTCAAGATGTTCCAGCGCCTGCACGACCGCGAGAGCTACGAGGGCACGGGGATCGGGCTGGCGATCTGCCGCAAGATCGTCGAGCGCCACGGCGGCCGGATCTGGGTGGAGGAGCGCGTGGGCGGCGGGACCGTGTTCCGCTTCACGCTACCGCTCGCGCCCGTGGGTGAGCCGGCGGACGGTGCGGGCGCGGTCGCCGTCGCCTCCGTGTAATCCTTCGGCGCATGGCCGACGTCGCGATGCCCCGCCTCTCGGACTCCATGGAGGAGGGCACGATCCTCAAGTGGCTGAAGTCCGACGGCGACTCGGTGTCCAAGGGCGACGAGCTCGTGGAGATCGAGACGGACAAGGCCAACATGACCTACGAGGCCGACCAGGACGGGACGCTCTCGATCGTGGCCCAGGAGGGCGACACGCTCCCGGTGGGCGAGACGATCGCCCGGATCGGGGAGGGCGGCGGCTCCGATGAGGACTCGGGCGGCGACGAGGACGAGGAGGAGCCGGAGGCCGAGGAGGGCTCGGACGAGAGCTCTGAGGAGGAGGACGAGGAAGAGCCGGCGGCCGAGTCCGGCGAGGACGGCGACGCGGAAGAGGAAGAGGAAGAGGAAGCCGACGAGGAGGAGGAGCCGGAGGCCGAGGAAGAGGAAGAGCCCGAGGCGAAGGACGAAGAGAAGGAGCAGCCCGAGGGCGAGGGCGACGGCGGCTCGGGCAACGGGCGCGTGAAGGCGTCGCCGATCGCGCGGCGGATGGCGCGCGAGATGGGGCTGGAGCTCGCCTCGCTGAAGGGCAGCGGGCCGGGCGGGCGGATCGTCAAGGCCGACGTCGAGGCGGCGGCCAAGGGCGGCGAGAAGAAGGACGAGAAGGCGGAGAAGAAGAAGGAGCCCGAGCGCGAGGAGAAGCGCGCGCCGGCGCCCGCGGGCGACAGCGGCCGCGGGGAGATCCGCCACCAGGACCTGACGCGGCTGCAGCGGAC
>JAICUS010000419.1 GCA_025935735.1 Solirubrobacteraceae bacterium
GGGCGCGCGCTTCGCGGCCACGATGACCATGAGCGGCTCGACGGTCACCGTGACCCTGGGCGCGGTCGCCTCCGGCTCCACGAAGACCGCGTCGGGCACGAGCCCGATGGTGTGGACCCCGTCGACCAGCGCCGCCGACCTGGCCGGCAACGCCATGTCCGGCACCGCGGCGACCGAATCCGGGACCGACGTGGACTTCTGATGCCGCGGCTCGGCCACCTCCTCACCGCGGTCGCCGCCCTCGGCGTGCTCGCCGTCGCGCTGCTCGGCGGACACAAGGACGACGCCGTCGCCTTCCAGCTCGCGGACGCCGACGGCGCGCTGTCGCTGACCAACTCGCGCTCCGGCGCGGCGATCTTCCACGGCGAGGGCCTGCGCCCCGGCGTGCCGGTCAACGGCGCGGTGACGATCGGCGCCGCCGGCGCGGCCGCGCTGGCGCTCGAGGCGACGCCGGAGAGCGAGTCCGGCAACGCGCGGCTGTGGGCGGCGCTGGCGCTCCGGGTCGCCGACGTGACCGACCCCGCGGTGCCGGTCGTGCTCTACGACGGTCCGCTGTCCGGCCTCGGCCGGCACTCGCTGGGGAGCCTCGCGCCCGGCGGCCCCCGGACCTACGAGCTGACCGCCGAGCTGCCCGCGGCCACCGGCGACGCCTACCAGGGCGCACGGCTGTCGCTGGGGTTCACGTGGGTGGCCACCGGCCCGGGCGCGGCGATCACGCCGACGCCGACCGCGCCGCCGGCGGCCACGCCCGTCCCTCCGGCCGATCCCAACGCCACGGTCACGGCCGACGCGCTGGCCGCGCTGCCCTCGGCGAAGGCCTGCGTGAAGCGGGCGCGGCTGACGATCCGGCTCAAGCGCCCGCGCGGCGTGACCGTGCGCGCGGTGACGGTCCGCGTCGCGCACCGCAAGCCGCTGCACCCCAAGGGCACGACGGTCGTGCTGAAGAAGCTGCCCAAGCGCGGCCGCTACACGGTCACGGTGACCACGAGGCTGGCCAACGGCCGGACGCTGAAGAGCGCGCGGACCTACCGCGCCTGCACGGCGTCGCGGTAGAGCGCGTTCGCCGGCGCGCCGGTGAGCTCGGCCACCACGCCCGCGGCCACCCGCGGGCGCGCGCCGCCCTCGACCAGCCGGCGGACCGCTTCGACCGCCGCCGGATCGACGCCCTCGCGCGGCGGGGCGCCGCCGATCACCAGCACGACCTCGCCGCGCGGCGCCTCCTCCGCGTAGCGCTCGGCGAGCGACGCCGCGCTGCCGCGCACGACCTCCTCGTGCACCTTGGTCAGCTCGCGGCACACCGCGACCGGCCGCTCCGGATCGAGCGAGGCCAGCACCGCCAGCGACGCGCCCACCCGGCGCGGCGACTCGAACGCCACCACGGTCTCCGGCGATGCGAGCACCTCCTCCAGCGCCGCGCGCTTGCGCGGCAGGAAGCCCGCGAACCGCCAGGCGCTCGCCGGCAGCGCGCTGGCCACCAGCGCGGCCAGCGCCGCCGACGGGCCGGGCAGGACCTCGACCGCCAGCCCGGCGGCCACGCAGCCCTGCACGAGCACGTAGCCGGGGTCCGACACCAGCGGCATCCCCGCGTCGCTGACCAGCGCCACGACGGCGCCGTCGCGCATGCGCTCGACCAGCTCGGCCGCCCGCGCGCGCTCGTTGTGCTCGTGGTAGCTGACGAGCGTGGCCGAGACGCCGTAGCGCTCCAGCAACACGCGCGTGTGACGCGTGTCCTCACAGGCCACCACGTCCGCCGCGCGCAGCGCGGCCAGCACGCGCAGGGTGACGTCCTCGAGGTTCCCGATCGGCGTCGGGCAGACGACGAGCCGCCCGGCGGTCATGCGGCCGCCGCGCCCCGCGGGTGGGACTCCAGCGCGCCGGTGGGGACGCCGTCGGCCACGTCGCGGGCCATCAGCGCCGCGCCGATCATCCCCGCCTCCGGCCCCATCCGGGCGGCCTCGACGCGGACCACGTCCTTGGCCGGCGAGAGCGCGCGCTCGAGCATGACCTCGCGCGCGGGCGCGAGCAGCAGCTCGCCGGCGGCGATCACCCCGCCGCCGATCACCACGACCTGCGGGTTGAAGATGTTCACCAGGTTGGCGATCCCCACGCCGAGCGCGCGGCCGATCGTCTCGATCGCTCCCTGGGCCACCGGGTCGCCCCCCGTGGCCAGCTCGGTGATCAGCGGCCCGGTGAGCTCGCGGCCCTCCTCCAGCGCGTGACCCAGCGCGGTGTCGGGGTGCCGGGCGACGGCCAGCGACGCCTCGCGGACCAGCGCCGAGCCGGACGCCACCGACTCCAGGCAGCCCCAGTTCGGGCAGTTGCCCTGGCACGGGCGCCCGTTCATCTCCACGACCATGTGCCCCATCTCGGCGCCGCCGCCGATCCAGCCGCGGTAGACCTCGCCGCGCAGCAGCAGGCCGCCGCCGATCCCCGTGCCGAGCGTGAGCAGGCACACCTCCGTCGCGCCCTTGGCGACGCCGATCCGCGCCTCGCACAGGATGTGGCAGTTGGCGTCGTTGTCGACGACGACGGGGACGCCGAGCCGGTCCGCCATCACCTCGCCGAACGCGATGTCCTTGAGCGGGACGTTGACCGCCTGCACGGCCATGCCGGTGCGGTTGTCGAACGTGCACGGGATGCCGAACCCCACCGCGTCGATCGGCCCGCCGACGGCCTTCCGGATCTCCTCGACCGCGTCGGCCACCATCTGCACGAGCTGATCCTGCGTGAGACCGAGGACCGGGCGGTTGGTACGGTGGATCACCGCGAGGTCGGCGCCGACCGCGCCCGCCAAGAGCTTCGTGCCGCCGAGGTCGACGCCGATCACGTGTCCCTCGGCCACGCGGCCACCATATCGCTCCCGCCATGGCCGATCCACGCGACGACGACACGCCCCAGTACACCCTGTACCGCGCGCGCCCGCGGTTTCTGAGCCGGCGCGGCGACGACGGCGGGCTGGCGGCGATGCAGCGCTCGCCGGACGGCTACGAGGCGCCGCCGAAGCGCCGCCGGCGGATCACCGTCTGGCGCGTCGTGCGCTGGCTGGTCACGCTGGTGGTGGCCTGGCTGCTCGTCTCGCTGATCCTGTTCCTCGTCTCCGCGCAGATCGAGCGCTCCAAGGTCTCCGACGCGGCGCGCAGCGAACTGGCGAGCTCGGGCTTCACGCTGACGAGCCCGAACACGATCCTCGTGCTCGGCTCCGACGCCCGCCCGAAGGGCACGCACGAGGCGGGGGCGCAGACGATCGGCCAGCCGTCGCGCTCGGACTCGATCCTGCTGCTGCGCATCGGCGGCGGCCACAACGCGTCGCTGTCGATCCCGCGCGACACCGTGGTCGACATCCCCGGCCACGGCCGCAACAAGATCAACGCCGCCTACGCGTTCGGCGGGCCGTCGCTGGCCATCCGCACCGTCGAGCAGTTCCTGGGCATCCGCATCAACCACCTGGCCGAGGTCAACTTCGAGAACTTCCCGCAGCTGATCGACGCGCTCGGCGGCATCAAGTACACGGGCGGGTGCGTGTACTCGCTCATCTCCGGCGGGCGCAAGAACGGCGGCGTGACCCTGCGGCTGAAGGCCGGGACGCACACTTTGAACGGCAAGCAGGCGCTCGCGCTGGCCCGCACGCGGCACAACCTGTGCAACCCGGCGGAGAACGACCTCACCCGCGAGCGCCGCCAGCAGAAGATCCTGCTGGCCATCAAGAGCCGCGTGAAGTCGCCGGGCACGTTCTTCCGGCTTCCGTGGGTCGCGTGGGCGGCGCCCAAGGCGCTGCGCACCGACATGGGCGGCTTCTCGCTGCTCGGCCTGGTCGGCGCCGAGCTGAGCGGAGGCTCGGCGAAGCCGACCGTGCTCACGCCCACGGGCGCGGAGACGCTGCCCGACGGCGGCGCGGGGCTGACGGTGGACGACGCGAGCAAGCAGCGCGCGGTCGACCGGTTCATGAACGGCTGAAGCGCCGAGCCGGGGCCGGCGAACGGCTGCTGGGTAGGGAAGCGGCCGGCCTTGGGTCGGTCGCGAGGGTCGGGTGTGCGCGAATCTCAGGCACGCTCTGCGAAAGCGATCACGTTCGACCGGGTGCGCGTTTGCGCAGGGAACCGGGCGTAAAGTTTGTCGGGCCGAGCCCGCCTAAGGTGACACGCGCGTCCGCGGGCGCCACCCGGACCGATCATCCGCGCACGCCGGCCAGGGCTCCTGCTTCCTCACCCAGCCGCAGTTCGCCGGCCCCGGCAAGGCGCCGGCTCAGAGCAACAGGGAGGCGACCTGCTCGCGGTGCCAGCGCGAGTCGCCGTAGGCGTGCGCGTTGGCCTCGGCGCGCTTGAGGAACAGGTGCAGGTCGTGCTCCCAGGTGAAGCCGATGCCGCCGTGGACCTGGAGCGCCGAGCGGCAGACGTTGACCGCGGCGTCGGAGGCGTAGGCCTTGGCCGAGTAGGAGGCCAGGCGGGCGGCGTCCGGGTCGTGGTCGAGCGCCCAAGCGGCCCAGAGGGTGACGCTGCGGGCGCCCTCGGTCTCCAGGTACATCTGCGCGCAGGCGTGCGAGACGGCCTGGTTGACCCCGATCGGGCGGCCGAACTGCTTGCGCTCCTTGGCGTAGTCGACGGCCATCGCGGTCACCCGCGCGGCCACGCCGACCGACTCGGCGGCGGCCATCACCGCGGTCGCGTGCCAGGCATGGGAGAAGTCGGTGCCGGTGATCTCCTCGCCGGGCGCGCCGTCGAGCCGGACGGTGAACAGCGGCCGCGTGGAGTCCAGCGCGCGGGCCGGCTCGATCGTCGCGTCCGACGGCTTCACCGCGAAGTGGCGGCCGCCCTCGGCCGTGACCACGAGCACGTCGGCCACGTCGGCGTGCGGGACGGCGATCTTGGTCCCGGTCAGGCCGCCGTTCGCGCGCAGAGACGGGGTCTCCGGGTCGGCGTTGCCCTCCTCCCACATGGCCACGGTCCCGCGCCCGTCCAGCGCCGGGTAGAGGAGCTTCGCCGCCCAGGTGGCGGTCAGCGGGGTGGGCGCGAGCGCGTAGCCGACCTGCTCGGCCAGGACGGCCAGCTCGACCGTCCCCAGCTCGGCGATGTCCGGCCAGCCGAGCTCGGCGATCTCGTCCCAGTGCGGGTCGGGCTCGCCGTCGAGGGCGACCTTGCGCACGGTCTCCAGCGGGTAGCGGGAGGCCAGGAAGTCTCGCGCCGTGCGGCGGATCTCGCGCTGGTCGTCGGTGAGGTCGAAGTTCATGCCCGCGGCAGCCCCAGCACGCGCTCGGCCACGATGTTCTTGAGGATCTCCGTGGTGCCGCCCTCGATCGAGTTCGCCCGGGCGCGCAGGAAGCGGTACGTCCAGGCGTCGTCGACGAGCTGGGCGGCCGGCCCGCGCGCGTCCATGGCGAGCGTGGTCAGCGCCTGGTTGAGGTCCGCCCACAACCACTGGCCCAGCGAGCCCTCCGGCCCCGGCTCACCCGACTTCATCGCGGTCGTCAGGCCCCGGTAGGCCAGCAGCCGCA
>JAICUS010000393.1 GCA_025935735.1 Solirubrobacteraceae bacterium
ACCACCGCCGGGAACGCGTCGTCCTCCTCGAGCAGCGCCAGCGCCTCGACGGTCTTCCCCAGCCCCTGCTCGTCGGCGATGAACAGCCGGCGCGACCACAGCGCGTAGCGGACGCCGGCGCGCTGGAACGGCCGCAGCTCGCCGCCCAGGCGGTCCTCGCAGACCAGCTCGGGCGCGTCCGCGCTGCGCGAGCGCTGGACGGCGCCGATCGCCGCGTCGTGCTCGGCGCGCAGCCTGTCCAGCGCCACCGCGGCATTTGGTGCGACGTCTGTGCCGTGCAGGCGGATGAAGTACTCAAGCGGCTCGAGCAGGTAGGGGTCCAGCGGGACGGTGCGGCCGTGCTCCTCGGCCGCGGGCAGCTTCACGAAGGCGGCGACGGTGTCCGGGTCCCAGTTGACGTCGAGCTTGAAGCGCGGCTCGCCGTAGCTCTCCACCAGCGAGAGCGTGGCCGGCGCGGGCTCCAGGCCGACCTGCAGGCGGGTGGCGCAGCGCAGCGCGCGCGGGTCCAGCCGGGCGCCCGCCAGCTCGAGCAGCCCGTCGGCCACGGCCTGGGCGAACGGCAGCCACAGCCGGCCGCCGCGCTCCTCGGCCTCCAGCTCTTTCGGCAGCTCGCCGGCGATGCCGTCGAGCACGAACCAGCCGCGGCCGTCGCGCCGGGCGGCGCTCACCCGGCCGACCCAGCCCTTGACCGCGCGCGCGAGCCACTCGGTGACGTCCGGCGCCGCCTCCAGCTCCGGGAAGCGCTCCAGCACGCCCTGCACGTAGGCGGCGGTGGCGTCGGCCCGCGGCGCCCACCACTCCTTGGCCTGCCAGTCGAACCGGCGGCCGGGGATGGCGCGCACGGCGTCGACGATGTCCGCCCGGTACGGGAAGGCGAACACCACGGAGTCGTGCCCGTGCTCGTTGCGGCGCAGCTCGACGTTGTGGACCGGGTCGGCGAGGCGCATCGTCAAGCCCTTCACCGTAGCCGCCGGTCAGGACGGCGCGGGCGCGAGATGCCGCTCGATGGTCGAGGCGGTGTGGGGGCGCAGGTCGTGGAACGCGTAGCGGCGGCCGGAGTGCGTGTGCACGGTCACCGTCGCCCGCTTGCGGCGCGTGCGCTGCTCGACCTCGGCCACGTCGCGCAGCACCAGCGAGCGCACGCGGGCCACCGGCGCGTCGTCGAGCAGCCACAGCAGCCGCCGGTCGGTGAGCGCGACGATCGCCCGCGGGCTGGCCCAGGTCGAGGCCGGCGTGACGAGCCGGACGCTCTCGCCCGGGTTCAGCGCGGCGAGCAGCTCGGGGCCGAGCGCGCGGCGGATCGCGTCCGCCAGCCAGCCGCCGCCGGCGCTGCGCGGCGGCGAGGCGCCCGGCATCCGCGGCTGGTGCTGGGCGGTGGCGCGCAGGACCTCGTAGGCGTGGTTGATCTCGGCCATCCGCGCCTCGCCGTCGGCCCCGGCGCGGTCGGGGTGCCAGCGCTTGGCCTGCTCGCGGTACGCGGCGGCGATCTCGCGCTCCGGGGTTCCGGGGCGCACGCCGAGCACCGCGTAGGGGTCCATGCCGCCATTGTGGCGAGCGGACATTCATGAGGGCGCTCGTACTCGCCGACCGCCCGGTGCCGTTCGACCCGGCCAAGCTCGCGCTGCAGCGCGAGGTCGACGTGGTGATCACGCTGGGCGACCTGCAGCCGAGCTGGATCGAGCCGCTGGAGCGGCTGCGGCTGCCCAAGGTCGGCGTGTACGGCAACCACGACGACCAGCCCTACCTGGACTGGTTCGGCATCGACAACCTGCACCTGCGGCGGCTGGACCTCGACCAGGGTCTGTCCTTCTGCGGCTTCGAGGGCTGCGTCTCCTACCCGCGGGGAGGCGGGCGCCTGGGCCCGTCCTACACGCAGAAGGAGGCGCGCAAGCTCATCCGCAGGCTGCCGCCGGCCGACATCCTCGTCTGCCACTGCCCACCGGAGGGCGTCAACGACGACCCGACCGATCCCGCCCACGTCGGCTTCGCCGCGTTGCGCGACTGGGTCGACGAGCACCGCCCCCGCTGGCTGCTGCACGGCCACGTCCACCCCATCCCGGTCGACCTCATCCAGCGAGTCGGCGACACCCGCGTCGTCTACGTCAACGGCGCCCGCGTCCTCGACCTCGCTTAGGGGACTGTCCCCTTTACGTTGCGCGGTCCGGCGGAATCTCGCGCTGAGCAGGCGCAAATACCTAAAGGGGACTGTCCCCTTTAGCGGGCCAGGGCGCCGACGACCTCCTGCCACCAGGCGCGCTCGGCGGCGGTGGCGTGGGTCAGGCGGCGGCGGGCGAACGCCTGGAGCTCGCCGGAGGGGCCGACGCCGAGGAGGGGGCCGGTCACGGCGAAGCGCCCGTCGGCCAGGGCGACGAGCGCGCCGGGCTCGTCGCGGCGGGTGCGCAGCTGCTCGACCACCTCCAGCCCGAGGATCTCGACCGGGCGCGACGGGTCGCCGTCGGCCGGCTGCCAGGGGCGCACGGACGTGACCGAGGGGCGGCTGCGCGGCCGCCGGCGGGCGCGCTGGGACGGCCCGACCGGCCCGGCGCGCCAGCGCCGCAGCAGCTCGCGGAACTCCACCGCGGCCTCCTGGCGCACGAGCACGTGCAGCTGGTCGCCCGGCTGGACGACCGTCGAGCCGCGCGGCGGGATCGCCCGCTCGCCCCGCACGATGACGTTGAGCAGCGCCTCGCGCGGCAGGCCGAGCTCGCGCACCGGGTGCCCGACCACGGCGTCGCCGGGGCGCACCGGGAACTGGATCGTCTCGGCCCCCAGCCGGTTGAGCAGCACGGGCTCGACCAGCGGCTCCGGGATCGCCGCCTCGTCGGAGGTCACCCCGAGCCGCCGCGCCACGGGCTCGATCGTCAGCCCCTGCAGGATGGTCGAGACGAGCACGACGAAGAACGCGATCTCGAAGATCAGCGCGCCGTCCCGGACGTGCTGGGTCACCGGGAAGATGGCGAACACGATCGGGGTGGCGCCGCGCAGCCCCGCCCACCCGAGCATGAGCCGCTCCGCCGCGGTGAACCCCCAGCCGACGGCGAGCGTGGCCAGCGGCCGGGCCACGACGGCGGTGATGATGGCGAACGCGCCGCCGGACACCAGCACGTCGCCCAGCCGCGACGGGAACACGAGCAGGCCCAGCAGCAGGAACAGCGCGACCTGGGCGACCCAGGCCACGCCCTCGTGGAAGGTGACGACCGTGCGCCGGGCCGGCGTGGAGACGCTGCCGATCACCAGCCCGGCCAGGTAGGCGGCGAGGAAGCCGGACCCGTGCAGCGAGTCCGCGCCGCCGTAGGCGATCCCGGCCAGCGCCAGCGAGCACACCGGGTACAGGCCGGCCGTGGGCAGCGTGAGCCGCTTGAGCACGGCCACCCCCAGCGCGCCGGCCGCCAGCCCGACCGCCGCCCCGATCGACAGCTCCCGCACCGCGAGCCAGACCGCGTCGAGCACGCCGAAGTCCGGGTGCTTGATCGCGTCGATGCAACCCAGCACGAGCAGCACCGCCACGGGGTCGTTGACGCCGGATTCGCCCTCCAGCGTGCGGGCGAGCCTGCGCCGCAGCGTCGACCCGCGCAGCACGGCGAACACCGCCGCCGCGTCCGTGGCCGCGACGGTCGAGCCGAGCAGCAGCGCCTCCAGCGTGGTCAGCTCGCCGAACAGCCAGGACGCGGCGAGCGCGGCGAGGGAGGCGGTGAGCACGGTGCCCAGCGTGGCCAGCGCGATCGACACGCCGATCACCGGCCGGATCTCGGCCCAGCCGCTGCTCAGACCGCCCTCGAAGAGGATCAGGGCCAGCGCGATGATTGCGGCGCTCTGGGCGGACTGGTTGTCCGCGAACGTGTCGCCGAAGTGGATCCAGCCGAGGACGTCGTCGCCCACCAGCATCCCGAGCCCGAGCACGAGCACGAGGCCCGGCAGCCGCAGCCGCCCGGCGAGCAGCGACGCGGCGATGCCCGCGAGCAGCAGCGCGCCGACGCCGACCGCCAGGTGCCCTACATCCACATGGGAAGCCTATGGGGCGGTCAGCAGCTCCAGCCCCTCCACCCCGGCCTTGTTGACCGCCGGGTTGGCGGGCGCGACCGAAACGCGGTCGGACGGCAGCGGCCCGAGCAGCTGGGCGGCCTCCTCCGGCGCGACGTCGCGGCTCAGCCAGGCCGCCTCGGCCTCCGGGCCGGCCAGCACGCCCGGCATCCGGTCGTGCACCGGCGCGCACACCTCGTTGGCGGGGCCGGTGAGGATCGCCGCGCCCGTCCCGTCATACAGCCCGGCGAACGCGAACACCGCGCCACCGTCGACCGTGTAGCGGAACGGGATCCGCGGCGCCGATTTCTTCTCCGCCTTCAGCCACTCGTACCAGCCGTCGGCCAGGACCAGGCAGCGCTTGCCGTCCATCAGGAACTTGAAGCGGCTGTTGGCCGTCTCGGAGCGCACGTTGATCGGGGCGAACCGCTGGCCGCGGAACGGCCGCAGGCCCCACGGCACCGCGCGGATCTCCCGTGGCGGGACGACGACGGCGATCTGCTCGGTCGGGCAGATGTTCGCCCGGCCGAGGGTTTCGGGGACAGGCGGCTCGAGCAGGCCGAAGCGCTGGGCGATGTCGGGGCCGTCGACGGTCGACAGCGTGTACCGGCCGCACATTCAGGCGGTCTGCACTTCCGCCAGCCCCAGCTCCTCGATCGCGCGCTCGCGCAGCTTGAACTTCTGCACCTTGCCGGTGACGGTCATCGGGAACTCGCTCACGCACTGAACGTAGCGGGGGACCTTGAAGTGGGCGATCCGCCCGCGGCAGAACTCCGCCACCGCCTCCCGGTCGAGCTCCGCGCCGCCGCGGCAGACGATCCAGGCCATCAGCTCCTCGCCGTAGCGCTCGTCGGGCACGCCGACCACCTGCACGTCCGCGATGTCCGGGTGGCCCATCAGGAACTCCTCGACCTCGCGCGGGTAGACGTTCTCGCCGCCGCGGATGACCATGTCCTTCGAGCGCCCGACGATGTTCACGTAGCCCTCGTCGTCCATCACCGCCAGGTCGCCGGTGTGCATGAAGCGCCCGCGGTCGATCGCCTCGGCCGTGCGCTCGGGGTCGTTCCAGTAGCCGAGCATGACGCTGTAGCCCCGGGTGCACAGCTCGCCCGGCTCGCCGCGCGCCACGATCTGGCCGGTCTCGGGGGAGACGATCTTGACCTCCACGTGCGGGTGCACGCGCCCCACCGTGCCGACGCGCTTGTCCACCGGGTCGTCGGTGGCGCTCTGGGTGGAGACGGGCGAGGTCTCGGTCATGCCGTAGCAGATCGTGACCTCCTCCATGTGCATCTCCGACATCACCCGGCGCATCGTCTCCACCGGGCAGGGCGAGCCGGCCATGATCCCCGTGCGCAGCGACGTCAGGTCGTAGTCGCCGAAGCGCGGGTGCTCGAGCTGGGCGATGAACATCGTCGGCACGCCGTAGAGCGTCGTGCAGCGCTCGTCCTGCACCGCGCGCAGCGTGGCCTCGGGCTCGAACGCCGCCGCCGGCACGACCATGCAGGCGCCGTGGGTCGTGCAGCCGAGGTTGCCCATGACCATGCCGAAGCAGTGGTAATAGGGCACGGGGATGCACACGCGATCCTGCTCGGTGAAGCGGCAGCCCTCGCCCACGAAGAACCCGTTGTTGAGGATGTTGTGGTGCGAGAGCGTGGCGCCCTTGGGGAAGCCCGTCGTGCCGCTCGTGTACTGGATGTTGATCGCGTCGTCGAACGCCAGGGTCGCAGCCCGCGCGGCGAGCGCGTCCGTGTCCACGCCGTCGCCCGACTCGAGCAGCGCATCCCAGTCCGGCGAATCGAGGAAGACCACCCGCTCGACGTCGTCGCCCACCTCCGCGACCATCGCGCGGTAGTCGCTCGTCTTGAACGCCGGGGCGGAG
>JAICUS010000660.1 GCA_025935735.1 Solirubrobacteraceae bacterium
CGCAGCACGCCGCGTCGCTGGCGCCCTCGTCGTAGGTGATGACGAGGAAGCCGTGCGGGCCGAGCGCGGGGAGCAGCCCGGGCACGAGCCGGGCGAGGAAGCGGTCGCCGGCGGCCACGGAGCAGTCGTGCGTGTCGTGGCAGAGGTCGGGGGCGATGAACGCGAAGTCGGGCAGCCGGTCGCGGCGCACGTCGCCGGCCAGCCGGGACAGCGGGACGCGGCGGCGGCAGCGGGCCCTGTCGCGGGCGATGGCGTCGTCGTAGGCGAAGGGATCGTGCTTCTTGGCGTAGCGGCCGGCGCTCGCCGGCCGCGCGCACGGGGCCGGCAGGCCCTCGAGGTACGCCTTCCAGGTCCGGTGGGCGCGCTCGAGCTGGCCGGCGAGGTTCGGCGCGTCGGCGCGGCAGCTCGTGCAGTCGCTCGCGATGCCCTGCGTGGACCCGCTGACCAGCGCGATGTAGTTGGGCAGCGACGGGTGCCGCACGCCGAACGCGTTCAGCGCCTGCCCGTTCCGGCGCGCCAGGCCGGTCAGATAGCGCGCGTCGGACCGGCCGATCACGCTCGCGCGCTCCTTGTTCTCCATCACGAGCACGACGACGTGCGAGCGCCGCGCGGTGTGCCCCACGGGGAGGCGCGGCGACGACGACCCGCCGCCGTCGTGGGCGAGCGCGATGCCCCCCGCGGCGGCCGCCACCACAGCGAGCAGCGCTCCCACCCACAGGATCGAATGCGTCCTCACCCAGAGTCAGTATCGGCCAGCGCCTGCTCGAGGTCGGCCCAGAGGTCCTCGACGTCCTCGCAGCCGACGCTCATGCGGATCAGCCCGTCCGGGATGTGCTCCTGGCCCGGATGCACGCTGCGGCGCTCCATCGTCGTCTCGACGCCGCCCAGGCTGGTGGCGTTCCAGATGATCCGGGTCGCCGCGCACGCCCGGTCGACGGTTGGCGCGTCGGCGAGCTCGAAGCTCACGACCGCGCCGAAGCCCGGGTAGCGCACCCGCCGTACCGCCGGGTGCGCCTCCAGCCGCGCCGCCAGCTCGACCGCGCTCGCGACCGCCGCCTTGAGCCGCACCGGCAGCGTGCGCACGCCGCGCGTGGCCAGGTAGGCCTCCAGCGCGCCCGGCGTGGCGCCATAGAGCTTGCGCGCCGTGATCAGCAGCTCGCGCTGCGCCTCGTCCTTCGCCACGGCGGCGCCCATCAGCAGGTCGGAGTGGCCGCCGAGGAACTTGGTCGCGGCGTGGATGACGACGTCGGCGCCCAGCGACAGCGGCTGCTGCAGCAGCGGCGTCGCGAACGTGTTGTCCACCACCACGCGCGCCCCCGCCTTGCGCGGCGCGGCGCACACCGCGGCGACGTCGGCCACGTCGAGCAGCGGGTTGGTCGGCGACTCCAGCCACACCAGGTCGGCCTCGCGCAGCTTCGCCGTCCACGTCTCCGTGTCGGGCGCGGGCACGCGCTCTACCCGCCAGGCGTGGTCGCGCGCCCCGGCCTCGGCGATCCCGGCGACCCCCTGGTAGCAGTCGTCGGGGATCACCAGGTGCGCGCCGGTCGGCAGCTGGCTCAGCACGGCGCTGCAGGCCGCCATGCCGGAGGAGAACGACACGGCGTGGCCGCCCTCGAGGCCGCCCAAGAGCGCCTCGAAGGCCTCCCAGGTCTCGGTCGCCTCGGTGCGGCTGTACAGGCGCTCGGTGCCCAGCACGAAGTTCGATGCGGGGACGAGCGGAGTGTTCAGGGGTGCGCCCGGCACGCGTTCCGGCCGGCCACCCACGATGGCCCAGGTCTCTGGCTTCATAGTGCCCGGCATTGTGGCCGCCGCCCGTGCGGGCGGCGGCCACGCCGGTTCGACCTAGGGCTGCGTGGTGGACAGCGTGAAGGTCAGCGTCTGGCTGTAGCTGCCGGTCCGCAGCGCGTCATTCGGACCGATGTGCTGCGCGAACCCGACCGTCACCGGGTCGTTCGACACCGGCGCCGTCCAGCTCGTCTTCGAGAGCGAGACCTGCAGCGGGTCGGGCAGGGTGAACGCCCCGTTCGTCAGATGGCCGGGGTCGGACACGCTGAGCGTTGCGTTCTGCGCCGAGCTGATCACGTTCGCCGTGGTGGACGTCGTGTACGTCTTCTCGACGCCCGGCGTGAACGGCCCGAATGAGGCGGGCCCGGCGATCGTCAGCCCCAACGTCGACCCCACGTCGCCGCCGACCGTGCCGGTGGCGCTCGTCGAGCCCAGCGGCACGTTGATCGTCACCGGCGCCGAGGCCGCCGACGGGTTGCCCGTCTGGTCGGCCTGGGTGGCGGTCAGCGTCGCCGCCGCGCCGCCCGGCAGGGCCGTCGCCGGCGTGCACGACCACGTGCCGTCCGCGGCGACCGTCGCGGTGCAGACCACCGCGCCGCCGTTCCAGACCGTCACGGTGTCACCCGGCGCGCCGGTGCCGGAGATCAGCGGCGTCGTGCTGGTGACCGACGCCCCGTCGGCCGGGGACGCGATCGCCGGCGCCTGCGGCAGGACGTCGCCCACGACCGTCTGCGCGAACTCCTGGCCGCTGGTGGTGAGGTCGAGCCGGACGTCGATCTCCCAGGTCCCGGCCATCGGGTTCGGGACGTGGAAGGTCACGGTCTGCATCGGCGTGCCGTTCACCGGTTGGACGGTCAGCGGGACGCCGTTCACCGTGCGCGTCCCCCCGCCGGGCCTCGGCACCGTGTGGGTGGCGACCGAGATCCCCGCCGGGTTGACCAGGAACAGCGTCATCGGGTCGTCCGCGCTCGTGTCCGGGGTCGTCAGGACGACGCCCAGGTCCGGGCGCCCGGCCGGCACGTTGACGGCGAACGTGCTGATCTGGCCGGTCCCGCGGCCGACCGTGTTGATCATCTGCGCGTCGAACTCGCCGCCCGCGCTCGGCACCAGCGTGCGCCGGGCGATCGGGAGCGAGGTCGTCGCGCCGTCGGCGGCGGTGAGCTGCACCGACTCGGGGTGGTCGCCCGGTGCGGTGGGGAACGCCACCTGCAGCGGGATCGTCGCCGACCGGTGCGCCCCGATCGTGATCGCCGGCGAGGCCGGCGAGGTGACCCAGTGGCGCCCGGAG
>JAICUS010000739.1 GCA_025935735.1 Solirubrobacteraceae bacterium
CGGCGCCGCGCTACGCCGCGGCCGCGAGCGGTGGCTCGTCCTCCGCGGCCGGGGCGATCGCCGGCGGAGCCGGCGGCTCGGGGGCCGGGAACGCCGTGGGCTCCTCGCGGAGCAGCTTGTAGCCCGTGGCGCCGCCCGGGAGCTCCTCCTTGGCGACCTCCCCCGCCTCGATCAGGCGGTTGAGCACGCCGTACAACGCGGTCCGGGCCACGCCGGACGCCGTGGCGAGCTCGCTCGCGCTCGCGCCCGGGCGCTCCTCCAACGCGCGCAGGACGGCCTCGCGGTTCGCGCCGCGCGGGGCGCGCGGCGACGCGTCACGGCGGCGGGGCGCCGGGCCGCCCATCGCGGCCAGGGCCGCCTCGAGGCGCTCGTACTCCTGTGCGGCGGCGCGGCTCGCCTCCAGCCGCTCGCGGATCTCGGCGTGGATTCTGTCCAGCAACTGGGCCATGCCCCGAGGCTAACGGCTGCGGCGGCGGCAACCCGCGAGCGCGGTCAGCGGCCGGGGTTGGCCGGCGGGCGCTTCGGGCCCGTGGGCGGCGGCGCGATCTCCGTCACCTTCGGGAGGGTGAACTGATGGGTCATCGCACCGCGCACACTTCCAGGCCCGCGCTCGCGGAACATCCCCCCTGGGGTGGAAATCGACCACCCCTTCGCCCGACAAGCGTCGAAACCGGTGCATCCGGCCCGCGCGCGAGGATGGGCGCATGCCGACACACATCATCCCGCTGGGCTTCCCCGCGCGGGTGTCGTACGCCGACGAGGACGGCAGGGAGCGCAACGGGACGGCGTTCGCGTTCGAGTGCGACCCGGGGGACCGGCTCGTGCTCGGCTGGGTGGTCGCCGCGCAGCCGCAGCTCGACGCGACGACCGTCTACGTGCCCGCCGACCGGATGAAGCGCCTGCCGGGCCTGCACACTTAGCCGCGCTCCCCGTAGGTCACCCGGTACTTGACGTGGGTGGCCGCGGGCGAGGCGACGACCTTGACCGGCTCCAGGACCGGGTCGCCGACGTCCTCCAGCAGCCGCTCGCCGCCGCCCAGCAGCACCGGCGCGATGTGGAGGTAGAGCTCCTCGAGCAGGCCCGCACGGAGCGTCTGCTGGACCACTTGCGCGCCGCCGGCCACCGACACCGCGCCATCGCCCGCGGCGGCCCGGGCGGCCGACACGGCCGACTCGATGCCGTCGCTCACGAAGTGGAAGGTCGTGCCGCCGTCCATCTCCAGCGGCTCGCGGGGATGGTGGGTGAGCACGAACACCGGCACGTGGAACGGCGGGTCCTCGCCCCACCAGCCGCGCCACGCGGGATCCCACGGGCCGTCGCCCGGCCCGGCGAACATCTTGCGGCCCATCACATACGCCCCGACGCCGGCCGTGACCTCCTCGGTCACGTCGGAGTCCGGCGTGCGCTCGCCGCCCTCGTGGCCGTGCTGCTCGCGCCAGGCGGCATTGGCGAACGCCCACTCGTGCAGGCGCTCGCCGCCGTCGCCGAGCGGCTCCTCGGCGCGCTGGTTCGGGCCGGCGACGAAGCCGTCCAGGGAGACGGAGATGTGGCAGGTGACGAGGCTCATGCCCGTCAAGACTGCACGAAACCGCCGGACTCATCGGTTGTGAGCCTTCTGACGGGCGCCCGGTCCGGCGGCGCGCGCCCGGGTAAGGACTCACCGCATGCGGATCGGCTACTTCCTCTCCTGCGAGGAGTTCTCCCCGCGGGAGCTGCTCGACCAGGCCAGGCGCGCGGAGGCGGCGGGCTTCCACGCGCTCTGGATCTCGGACCACTACCACCCGTGGAACGACCAGCAGGGCCACAGCGGCTTCGTCTGGTCGCTCATCGGCGCCCTCGCCGAGGCCACGGACCTCCCCGTCACGACGGGCGTGACCTGCCCGACCGTGCGCATCCACCCGGCGGTCATCGCCCAGGCCGCGGCCACCAGCCAGCTCCTGCACGAGGGGCGCTTCCACCTCGGCGTCGGGACCGGCGAGGCGCTCAACGAGCACATCCTGGGCGACCGCTGGCCCGAGGCCGACGTGCGGCTGGAGATGCTCGAGGAGGCGGTCGAGGTGATCCGCACCCTGTGGCAGGGCGGCCAGCAGAGCCACCACGGCAAGCACTATACGGTCGAGAACGCGCGCATCTACGACCTGCCGGACGAGCCGCCGCCGATCCTCGTCTCCGGCTTCGGCCCCAAGGCGATCGAGCTCGCCGCGCGCATCGGCGACGGCTTCTGCACCACCTCGCCCGAGGCCGAGGCGATCGGCCGGTTCCGCGAGCACGGCGGCCGGGGCCCGGTCCACGCCGGGACGAAGGTCTGCTTCATGGACGACGAGGAGACGGCCCGCGAGACCGCGCACCGGCTCTGGCCCAACGAGGCGCTGCCCGGCGAGCTCGCCCAGGTCCTCCCCACCCCCGCGCACTTCGAGCAGGCGTGCGAGCTCGTGCGGCCCGAGCAGCTCTCGACCCCGGTCGGCCCGGACCTGGACACGCACATCGAGTCGCTCAGGGAGTACGCCGACGCCGGCGTCGACGAGCTGTTCGTCCAGCAGATCGGCCCCGAGCAGAAGAAGTTCTTCGCCGAGTGGGCGCCCGCGGTGCTGCCCGAGTTCGCGGGGGC
>JAICUS010000101.1 GCA_025935735.1 Solirubrobacteraceae bacterium
GGCTGAACGGCCACGGCGTCGACCTCAACCGCAACTTCCCCGCGGGCTGGCGGCCGATCGGCGTGCCCGGCGACCTCGAGCACTCCGGCCCGCGGCCGTTCTCGGAGCCCGAGACGCGCACGGCGCGGGCGGTCGTGCGCGCGCTGCGGCCGCGGCTGACCGTGTGGTTCCACCAGCAGGCCGAGGCGCTCGTGCGCGCCTGGGGGCCAAGTGTGCCCGCCGCCCGGCGCTACGCCCGCCTCGTCGGCCTGCCGTTCCGGCGCATGCACTGGCCCGCCGGAACCGCCCCGCACTGGCAGAACACCGCGTTCCGCGGCACCGCCTCGTTCGTCGTCGAGCTGCCGCCGGGCCCGCTGAGCGCCGCCGCCGCCCGCCGCCATGCGCATGCCGTTCACGTGCTGGCCGGGGTGGCGTAGCGTGGTCGTCGCGATGTCCGGTGGCGAAGAGGCGATGTGGCTCGCGCCGCGCGCAGCGCCTCGCGGGCCGGCGGCGCGGGGCGACCGCGCGCTCGTGCGGGCCGCGCAGCGCGGGGACGCCGACGCGCTCGCCGCGCTCTTCCGCGCGCACTGGGGGATGGCGCACCGTGCGGCCTACCTCGTCGTCCACGACGCCGGCGCGGCCGAGGACATCGCGCAGGAGGCGTTCCTGGCCGCGATCCGCGCGCTCGACCGCTTCGACCGCCGCCGCCCGTTCGCCCCGTGGCTGCACCGGATCGTCCTCAACCGGGCGATCGACCACGCCCGTGCCCGCGCGCTGCGCCGCGAGGTGGCCGTGGCCGAGCCGGCCGACGCGGCGGCGCCCGAGGAGCCGGGCCGGCGCGACGAGCTGGTGGCCGCGCTCGCCGGCCTGCCGCCCGACCAGCGCGCGGTGATCGTGCTCCGCCACCTGCTCGAGTACACGCCGGGCGAGATCGCCGCGCTGCTCGACCTCCCGCGGGGCACGGTGAACTCCCGCCTGCGCCGCGGCCTCGACGCGCTGGCCCGCACGCTGGAGGCGGAGCGATGAAGCGCGGCGAGCGCGAGCTCCGCCAGGCGCTGCGCGGCGCGGACGTGCCGGGCGAGGCGAGCGCGCGCGAGCGGGCGTGGCGGGTGGTCGACGCGGCGTTCGCGGACCGCGCCCCCGTGCCGCGGCGGATGCCCTGGCGGCCGGTGGCGGTCATCGCCGCCGCGGGCGTGGCCGTGGTCGCCGCGGTCGCCGTCGCCCTCACCCCGCCGGGCGACGCCGTCGGGCGCTGGGTGCGCCAGATCGTCCGGCCGGCGGCCACGCCGCACGCCCACTCGGTGCTGCGCTCGCTGCCCGGCCACGGCCGGCTGCTCGTGAGCGCGCGGACCGGCGCCTGGATCCTCCAGGCCGACGGTACGCGCCGCCGGCTCGGCGCCTACGACGCCGCCACGTTCTCCGGGCCCGGGCGCTACGTGGCCGTCGCGCGCGGGAACATGCTCGCCGCGGTCGACCTGCGCGGGCGGGTGCACTGGACGCTGACCCGGCCGCGGGCCGTCAACCGCCCCGCCTGGTCGCCGGACGGCCTGCGCGTCGCCTACCGCACGGGCTCCGAGCTGCGCGTGGTCTACGGCGACGGCGCGCTGGACCGCCGCCTCGCTCGCCGCAGCGCACCGGTCACGCCGGCCTGGATGCCGTCGCAGCTGCGCCGGCTGGTGAGCGTGGCGCCGGACGGGCGGACGGTCGTGCAGCACGATCCGGACACGGGCGAGCGCCTCTGGCGCGCGGACGCGGGCGGCCGCGTGCTCCAGCTCGCGTGGTCGGCGGACGGCCGCCGGCTGCTCGCGGTCACGCCGCGGGCCATCCGCGTCCTCACACCCGGCGGCCGCACCGTCCGCGTCGTCCGCGCCCCGCGGGGCGAGCGCGACCGCCGCGCCGCCTGGCTGCCGGGCCGGCGCGCGTTCGTCGTCCTGCGCTCCGCCGCCGGCGGGCTGCGCAGCGAGGTGTCGCTCGGCGGGCGGACGCTGCTCGCCCTGCCCGGCCGCCTCAGCGACGTCATCGCCTCCCCCGACGGGCGCTGGCTCCTCCTGCCCGCGCCCGCCGCGCACCAGTGGCTGCTCGTCCGCACCTCCGGCTCGGGCCGCCTGACCGCGCTCTCGAACGTCGGCCGCCAGTTCGACCCCGGCGGCCGCGGAGCCGCGCCGCTCCCCCGCCCGCTCAGCTGGCGCTAGAGGTGCCCGAGGGCTCTCAGCGGCCGTTGACCTTGTCGACGCTCATCACGAGCACGACGCGGTCGGCCTTGTCGGGCGGCGGCTCGGTGTCCGGGTCGCCGTAGCGGCGGCCGAGGCGCACGTAGAACTCGCCCTCCGGGTCGGGGACCGTCTCGACCAGGCGGCCGCGGATCTCGAGGTAGCTCTGCGGGTTGGTGTCGTCGATCAGGCACAGGCTCATCGACGGGTTGCGCTGCAGGTTGCGGAACTTGCCACGCCGGTTGGTGTGCGTGAAGCGCACGTGCTCGCCGTCATACTCGAACCACATCGGGTTCACCTGGACGGTGTCGTCGGGACGGATCGTGCCGAGCGCGGCGAACAGCGGGCGCTCGAGGAGTGCGGTCGGAGGGCTCACGCCCTCGCAGGCTACGCGGGCCGCGACAGCGGCGCGGTCGCGGGCGCCTGGGCAGGCGCGGCGAGGCCGGCGACGCCCATCCGGGCCAGCGCCGGGAGCCGGTCAGCCGGCACCGGCGGCGAGTAGTGGAAGCCCTGGGCGAGGTCGCAGCGGATCGCCGCCAGGACCGCGGCGGAGGCGCCCGACTCGACGCCCTCGGCCACCACGCGCAGCCCGAGCGAGCGCCCGAGCGCCGTGGTCGAGGCCACGATCGCCCGGTCGGCCGGGTTGCGGTCCATCGACATCACGAACGACTTGTCGATCTTGAGCTCGTCCACCGGCAGGCGCTTGAGGTGCTCGAGCGATGAGTAGCCGGTGCCAAAGTCGTCCAGCGCGAGCCCGACGCCGAGCTCACGCAGGTCGTGCAGCACCTCGCCGGCGCGCTGCGGGTCGTGCAGCATCAGGCTCTCGGTGACCTCGAGCGTGAGCGCGGAGGCCGGCAGGCCGTGGCGCGAGAGCAGCTCGGCGACCTGGCCGGGGGTGCGGAGGTCGAGCAGGTTCTGCACCGCGAGGTTGACCGCGACGTCGAGATCGAGGCCGTCGACGCGCCAGGCGGCGAGCTGCGCGAGCGCGGTGTCGAGGACGTGCAGGGTCAGCGGGCGCATCAGCGCCGTGTGCTCGGCGTGCGGCAGGAAGGCGCCCGGCCCGCGCAGCCCGTGCACGGGGTGCTGCCAGCGCACCAGCGCCTCGACGCCGGCGACGCGCCCGTCGGCCAGCGCGACCTTCGGCTGGTAGTGCAGGACGAGCTCGTCGCGCTCCAGCGCGCGGCGCAGCTCGGCGATCAGCTCCAGGCGCTCGCGCGAGTGGCGGTCGCGCGCCGGCTCGTAGACGGAGAACCCGGTACGCGCGGCCTTCGCCTGGTACATGGCGACGTCGGCGCGCTGGAGCAGCGCCTCGGCCTCGCGGCCGTGCTCCGGGCACAGCGCGGCGCCGATGCTGGCGTCCATCACGACCTCGAGACCGTCGATCTCGAACGGGTCCTGCAGGGCGACGCCGATCCGCCGCGCCACCTCGGCGGCGCGGGCCAGGCCGGCGCCGGGCAGCAGCAGGGCGAACTCGTCGCCGCCCAGGCGCGCGACCACGCCGGCCTCCCCCACCGCGCCGGCCAGCCGCCCGCCGAGCTGGCCGAGCAGCAGGTCCCCAGCGTGGTGGCCGAGCGTGTCGTTGAGCTCCTTGAAGCGGTCGAGGTCGACCATCGCCACGGCGAGCGACCCCTCCTCCTCGTCGGCCAGCGCCGCGTGCAGGCGCTCGGCGAACAGCCGCCGGTTGGGCAGGCCGGTCAGCTCGTCGGTCAGCGCCAGCTCCCGCGTGCGCAGCAGCTCGGCGTGGCCGCGGACCGTGAGGGAGAGCCGGCAGATGACGGCGGCGGAGACGGCGAGCAGGACGGCGGCCAGGAGGAGCACGTCCGAGCGGATCGGCACGCGCGAGCCCGACTTGACCCCACTCGACGCCTATTCGACCCCCTCCGCGATCCGGTCCAACAGGCCCGCGAGCTGCTCGGCCTCGGCCTCGGAGAGCCGGCCGCGCAGGCGGGCGTCGTAGGCGACGGCGACCTCGCGCAGGCGGTCGAACAGCGCGCTGCCCTGCTCGGTGAGCTCGACGCGCTGGCTGCGCCGGTCGCCCGGCTCGCGCCAGCGGCGCACGAGCCCCTGGCGCTCGAGCGCGTTCAGGTGGTGCGTGAGCGTGGCCGCGGTGATGCCCATCGACTTCGCCATCGCCGACTGGGTGGGTGGGTGGGACACATTCTGCGTGCGGACGAGCAGCAGGACCTGCCATGTGGCGGCCGAGCCGCCCGCCTCGGCCATCGCCCGCTCGAACGCGTTGGCCACGGTGCGGGCCGTGCGGGAGAGGCGCAGTCCGATCGGCAGGTCCATGCGGCGAAGCGTACCGCAAGAGTTGACATCTAACTATTAGATCTCTAATCTTCTCGCCCATGACCTCCTCCTCCGACCTCCGCGTCCCGTTCGCGGCGATCGTCGTCGCGATGCTCCCGGCCGTGCTCGACCAGACGATCCTGGCCACCGCGCTGCCCACGATCGCCACCGACCTGGGCCGGGTGACCGACGTCTCCTGGGTGGTCACGGCGTATGTCGTCGCCGCCGCCGCGGCGACCCCGCTGTGGGGCAAGCTCGGCGACCGCCACGGCCGCCGGCCGCTGCTGCGGGTTGCGCTGGCCGCGTTCCTCGCCGCCTCGGCCGCCTGCGGGCTCGCGCAGGGGATCGCCGAGCTGGTGGTCGCCCGCGCGGTGCAGGGCGTGGCCGCCGGCGGGCTGATGAGCCTCGCCATGGCGGCGGTGGGCGACCTCGTGTCGCCGCGCGAGCGCGCCCGCTACCAGGGCTACATCACCGCCACGTTCGCGGTCGCCACCATCGCCGGCCCGCTGCTCGGCGGCCTGCTGGTCGACGGCCCCGGCTGGCGCTGGGTGTTCTACGTGAACCTGCCGCTCGGGCTGCTGGCGCTGGGAGGGCTGCGCACGCTGCCGGCGCCCGAGCTCCCGCGGCCGGCCGCGCGGCTGGACGCGCTGGGCGCGGCGCTGCTGGCCGGCGCGACCGGCGCGCTGATGCTCGCCTGCATCTGGGGCGGCGACCGCTACGCCTGGTCGTCGGGCACCATCCTCGGGCTCGTGGGCGCGGGTGCGGTGCTGGCCGCCGCGCTGGTGGCGCGCGAGCGGCGGGCCGCGGACCCCGTCGTGCCGTTCGCCCTGCTGCGCACGCGCACCGTGGCGGTGGCCTGCGCGGCGCTCTTCCTCTCCACCGCGGCGCTGTTCGCGGTCAACGTGTTCGTGCCGCTGTTCCTGCAGGTGACCACGGGCGCGAGCCCGACCCAGGCCGGGCTGCTGCTCGTGCCGATGATGCTCGGCGTCACGCTGTCGACCAACCTCGCCGGGCGGGAGATCTCGCGCAGCGGCCGCTACCGCCGGCTGCCGCCGCTCGGCCTCGCGCTGATGACCGTGGCGCTGGGGACGCTCGCCGCGGTGGCGCACGACCCGTCGCGCACGGCCGTGTCGCTCGCGCTGGCCGTGTTCGGGCTCGGCTTCGGCGTGGTCGGGCAGGTGCTGGTGGTGGCCGTGCAGAACGGCGTCGAGCGCCGGCAGCTCGGCGTGGCCATGGCCGCGACCAACTTCTTCCGCGGCCTGGGAGGCGCGGCGGGGGCGGCGGCGCTCGGCGCGGTGTTCGCGGCGCGCGTCGGGGCGCACCCGGCGTCCGGCCTGGGCGGCGTCGCGCGCCCCGAGGTGATCGACGGCGTCGCCACCGTGTTCACCGTGGCCACGCCGATCGCCGCACTCGCGCTGGTGCTCGCGCTGGCGCTGCCGGCGGCGCCCCTGGCGCGTATGATGCCGGCGTCGGCGTCAAAGTAGGAAGGTTTCCTAATGAGAGTGCGGGCGGCAGCGGTGGCGATCCTCGGCGCGAGCCTCGTCGCACCGCCCGCGGCCGGCGCGACCTACGTGCGGGTCGACCAGGCCGGATACGAGGCGGGCCACCCCGCGCGGGCGTTCCTTATGACGCGCGCGCGGGTGGGGCGGTTCACCGTGCGGGACGCCCGGGGCCGCGTCGTGCTGCGCCGCCGCGTGGGGGGGCGGCTGGGCACCTGGAGCCACAGCCGGGCGCGCCGCTACCGGGTCTACGCGCTCGACTTCTCGCTGCCCGCGGGCCGCGGCTACCGGATCGCCGCGGCCGGGGCGCGCTCCCCCGCGTTCGCCGTCGCCCCGCCGAGCGCGCTCTACGCCAAGCTGCTGGGCAACGCGCTCTTCTACTACCGCTCGGTCCGCGACGGCCCGGACTTCGTGCGCGGCCCGCTGAGCCCGGCGCCGTCCCACCTCAACGACGCGCACGCGGCGACCTACCTCAACCCGCCGATCCAGTCGTCGGGGAACGAGCTGCTGACCACCACCGGCCGGCCGCTGACGCCCTACGGGACGACGATCGACGCCTCCGGCGGCCACTGGGACGCCGGCGACAACCTCAAGTACGTCGAGACCGAGAGCTACGCGGCGGCGCTGATGGCGATCGGCGTGCGCGACTTCCCGGCGCAGATGGGCGCGGCCGCCGCGGCCGTGCGCAGCCGCGCGGGCACGTTCGCGCCCGACTTCACCGCCGAGGCGCGCTTCAGCCTCGACTTCCTGGACCGCATGTACGACGACACGCGCCGCGTCCTGTACTTCCAGGTCGGCAACACCCAGGACTGGAAGCACTTCCCGGCCCTGCGCGCCGACTACGACTTCTGGCGGCTGCCGACCGTCGACGACACCGCGCCCGACGGCCCGCCGGGCGACAAGCGCGGCGACTACGCGTTCATCCGCCGGCGGCCCGTGTTCGTGGCCGGTCCCGCGGGCGCGACCGCCGACCCGGCGGGCAGGCCGCTCAGCCCGAACCTGGCCGGGCGGCTGGCCGCCGCGTTCGCGCTCGGCGGGCAGCTGCAGAAGGCGCGCGACGTGTTCGCCCAGGCCGACCTGAGCTATCCCGACCCGGCGGACGGCAGGCGGCGGCTGCTGACGATCGTCCCGTACGACGGCTACCCCGAGACCGTGTGGGACGACGACATGGAGCTCGGCGCCACCGAGCTCTACCTCGCCACGCACGACCCGAGCTACCTGTCGGCCGCGGCCCGCTTCGCCGCCCGCTACGACCGCTTGCCCGCCGCCGACAAGGACACGCTGAACCTCTACGACGTCTCCGGTCTCGCCCACTACGAGCTCTCGAAGGCGCTGCGGGCCGCCGGCGACCCGCCGGGGCTGGAGACGTCGCGCCCGCGGCTGCTGCGCTCGCTCACCCGCGCGCTCGACCGCGCCGTGAGGGTGGCCCGCCGCGACGCCTGGCGCTTCGGCCGCGACTGGCGCGCCGGCGACACCACCTCGCACGGCGACGGCCTCGCGGCGATGGCCGACGAGGTCGACGCGCTGCGCGGCGACCGCCGCTACGACCGCTACGCCCGCGGCTGGCTGGGGAACATGCTCGGCGCCAACCCGTGGGGCGTGTCGCTGATCATCGGCGCGGGCAGCCGCTGGACGCAGTGCCCGCAGCAGCAGCCCGCGGACCTGCTCGGCTCGCGCACCGGCGGCTCGCCCGAGCTGTGGGGCGCGGCCGTCGAGGGCCCGGCGAGCGCCGCCGCCTCCGGCGGCTACGACACGATGAAGCCGTGCCCGCCGCACGGCGGCGACGTGTTCGCCCGCTTCAACGGCAACGACGGGCGCTTCCGGAAGTCCCGGCGCGCCGTCTACCGCGACAACGTCGAGTCCTACAGCACGACCGAGCCGGCCATCGACCTCACCGCCACGTCGTTCCTCGCGTTCTCCTGGCGCCAGCGAGGCGCCGGACCGTGACTCGTGCGGGCTGGATCGGCGAACGGCCGGCTGGGTGGGGAGGCGGTCGGCCGTGAGGCGGGTGTTGGGAGCGAAGGTGCGCGTTTTCGACCGCCTGACGCACGAATCGATCAGAACCGCACGCTTCCGTAATGCTCCTCTTTCACGTGTGTGAATCCAGTCGCGGATAGCGCGACTGAAGTGACTCGACCGGAATGGTCGGGATTCCAAATCGATCACGCGAATCGGCCGAACGGACCATCTCCCCCACCCAGCCGCAGTTCGCCGGGGCAAATGTGGCGTCCGCCCTACCGAGCGTCGCCCGGCCGGCGCCGGAGCCGCGCCGCCCCGACCGCCAACACCAGCGGCGCGACGAAGACCAGCCCGACCGCGATCCGGCCGGGCGCGGCGCCGAGCGTGGCCAGCGGGACCGCGGCGGCGATCGCCACGCGCGGGTCGGTGGGGAGCGTGACCAGCGCGTAGAGCGCGACGAGCACCGCCGCCACCGCCACGAGCGCCACCAGCAGCGGCGACTGGTCGTAGTGCGCCGGCCCGAACGTGGCCGCGAGCACGACGGGGACGGCGAGCCAGCCGAGCCGCCGCGGGTCGGGCGCCCGCCGGCGCGGCGCCAGCAGCAGCGTGGCGAAGCACGCCGCCGGGATGAGCGAGACGCCGAGCACGGCGGGCGCGCGGCCGGGGAAGTGGTCGAGCAGCGCCGGCAGCCGGGCCGCCGTCCACGCCAGCGCGGCCGCGCCGGCCGGCCGGTCGTATCCGACGAGCGCGAGCGCCAGCGCGACGCCGAGCAGGGCCAGCGACGCCGGCGCGAGCAGCGGGTCGTGCATGCCCCGGACGATCTGGGCCAGCAGCGTGCTCAGGTCGAGCGTCATCAGCCACGCCGCGGCGAGGCACACGCCGTCCGCGAGCGCCCGCCGCGGGGCCGTGCGCGCCCGCAGGCCGGCGCGGACCAGGCCGGCGAGCTCGCGGGCGAACCGGCGGCGCGAGCCGCGGCTGACGTCCAGCACCGTCCCGATCATCTCGGCGCCGAGCCGCTCGCGCACGTCCGCCGGGTAGGCCAGCAGCGCCGCCCGGGCGGCGCGTGCCCGGCTCATGCCGGCGCCGCCCGGAGCTTGCGCGAGACGGCCCGCGCGGCCCGCTCCAGGCGCCGCGTCTCGGCCGCGAGCTCGCTCCGGCCGGCCGGCGTCAGCGCGTAGTCGCGCCGCTCGCGCCCGCCCTCGACGTACGGCTCGCCGGCGACGACCAGGCCCTCGGCGATCGCGCGGTCCAGCAGCGCGTACAGCGTCCCGGTGGACGGGCGGACCCCGGACAGCGCCTCGGCGCGGCGCATGATCGCGTAGCCGTGCGCCGGGCCGTCGAGAAGCGTGGCCAGCGCGATGTAGCTCGGCATCCGGAACTCCATGGCCGCCACGATACATCGGCGCCCGACATGTCGATACTCGACATATGGGGAGGCTTCAGCGCTCGCCTCTGAGCGGCGGCTTGACGTCGACCACGGGGGTGCCGTCGAGCGCCTCGAGGTCGGCCACGCGCAGCCGCAGGCCGTCGGCCTCGAGCACCCGGACGCGGTGCAGGCCGATCGGGTTCGGGCGGTCCGACGAGCGCGTGGTGAACACGCCCTGCTGCGGCCGGTCGAGGTCGTCGCGGGGGTGAACGCGCAGGACGGACCGGTCCGCCCGGTCCAGCCAGGTCAGCACGAGCAGCTCGTCGCCGGCGCCGATGCCGTCGACCGCGTCCGCCACCGCGGCGTCGAACTCCAGCCAGGCCTCCGGCGCGCCCTCGTAGCCCTGCTTGGGCGCCGCCTCGCGCTCGGTCAGCGGCGAGCGGACCACCCCGACGCGCTCGAGCTCCACTTAGGCGATCACCGCCTCCTCGTAGGCCGGCCGGCTCGCGGTCCCGGGCTCGAAGAGCTGCCAGCTCTGCATCCAGCGGTGGGTGCGCTCGTACATCTCGCGCGTGTAGGGCTCGAACACGATCCGCTCGCCCGGGCCGAAGCGCCGCACGTCGACCCCCTTGACCAGGTCCTCGGGCAGCTCGCGCGCCCAGAAGTGCTTGTAGCGCTCGGGCTCGAGGTCGATCTCGCGCTGCGCGTGGCGCAGGGCGCGGAAGTAGCGCTCGAGGTCGTCCTGCGACGAGTCCTCGCCGACGAGGAAGCCCATGATGAACGTGGTGTCGACGAGCTTGCGGAAGCCCAGCTGCTCGAGGACGTAGTACTGCGCGCCGAACACGTTGGCCGCCGGGATGGTGCCGTTCTGCATCAGCCGCACGCGGTCGAACGGGCGCCCGACGAAGTCGAGCGCGATGTCCTCGCGGGCCAGGAAGGGCTCGAGCCCCTGGATGGCCGAGTAGTGGCTGCCCGAGTGATAGCCGACGCCCACCTTCACGCCGGCGAGGTCCTCCGGGCGGCGGTACGGCGAGTCGGCGGCGACGAAGATCCCCGACTCGCAGATCGAGTACGCCTTGCCCCACATCTTCCCGTGGCGGCTCGCGGCCGCGGCGTTCACCGCCCAGTGGCAGGCGGCCGACACGTCGCAGCTGCGCCCCTGCTCCATGTCCTCGAACGCGCCGCTGGTCACCGGCCCCGGCGCCGCGTCGCCGGGCTGCACCGACGACGCGCCGGCGAACCCGCCGGGCTCGAACTCGTACTCCAACCCCTCGGCCGTGAAGAACCCCTCGTCCTCGGCGACCCACTCCTGCAGACGGACATGCGGCTGAATCCGGAACATCTCACTCCTTCCCACGCGGTCGCTCCAGTGTGTCATCCGGCCGCCATGGGCGCGCGCCCGAATCGGGTCCCCGGGGTACTCGCGCACCATGGAGCGCCTGCGTCCCCCGCCGATCAGCGCGGGACCTCGAGCGACTTTGCGCTGGGTGCGGCGGGTGGAGATCGCCGGCGGGATCGCGTCGATCGTCGCCGGCGCGGCGCTGTGGGACAGCGGCTGGGTGCACTGGCTGCTGCTCGGCGTCGGCCTGTTCGGCCTGTCGCCCTGGCCGGGCGCGGCGGCGATCCTGCGCCGCGCGGAGCGGCACCCGGAGGTCCTCAACCACGACCCGGAGCGCGGCCGCGCCCGCGTGCGCCGGACCGCGCCGGTGCTGGTGTCGGTGTGCGCGCTGGCCGGCGCGGGCGTCGGCTATCTCGTCGACGGCTGGCCGGCCGCGCTGTTCATGGGCGGCCTGATGGCCGCCAGCGGCGGGCTCGGCGCCCTGCTGGCCCTGCGCCGCTGACCTCAGGCGTGGGCTCCGGTGACCGCGAGCCCGGTGGCGGCCACCAGCGCCGCGGCCAGCGCCAGGTTGACCGCACGGCTGCGCCGCGGGTCGCGCAGCAGCGGCGCGAGCGAGATCCCGGCGCCGAGCCAGACGACGTGGATGAGCACGACGATCGCGCTCAGCAGCGCGAACTTCGCGCCGGCGTCGGCGAGCGGCGCCGAGGCGAGCGTGGCGCTGGCGAACACCGCGGCGATCGCCACCCACGCCTTCGGGTTGGCCACGCCGAGCAGCGCGCCGGCCGCGAGCGAGGGCGCCGCCGCGCCCGCGCTGGGCGCGCCGAGGGGCGGCGCCGTGGCGATGTGGTAGGCCAGCCAGAGGATGTAGGCGGCGGAGACGAGCACCAGCGCCGTGCTCAGCGCGGGCACGGCGAGCAGCGCGGCGGTGATCCCGGCGGCCACGGCCGCCAGCACGACCAGCGTGCCGAGCACCAGCCCGGCGAGGTAGGGCAGGCAGACGCGCGCGCCGTAGGCCGAGCCCGCGGCCACGAGGCTGAGCGTCGTCGGCCCGGGGCTGCCCATGATCGCCAGCGCGCTCGCCACCAGCGCGCCCGCCGCGCCCCACGGGATCGCGGCGGCGATGTACGGTTGAGCCATGCCGCAGATCCTCGGCGGCGTCGACCCCGCCGGTCTTGAACGATCCTGCGAGTCGATCCGCCTCGGCGCGTGTGCGCCGGGGCTGGAGCGCGCGGACGTGCAACTGCGCCGCTCCGCCTACGCGCCGCACCGCCACGACACCTACGCGGTGGGGATCACCACCGCCGGCGTGCAGCGCTTCCGCTACCGCGGCGAGCGGCGGATCTGCCTGGCCGGGCAGCTGCACGTCCTGCACCCCGACGAGCTGCACGACGGCGGCGCGGCCACCGACGACGGCTTCGCCTACCGCATCCTCTACGTCGCGCCCGAGCTGATCCGCGCGGCGCTGGACGGCGGCGCGCTGCCGTTCGTTCCCGAGCCGGTCCACGACCTCACGCCCGCCACCCGGCCGCTCGCCGAGGCGCTGGCCGAGCTCGACGAGCCGCTCGGCGAGCTGGCGGCGGCGACCGTCGTCACCGCCGTGGCCGACGCGCTGAGCGCGCTCGGCGAGCGGCGCCCGCCCCGCCGGCAGGCCCTGGACGCCGCCGCGCTCGAGCGGGTGCGCGAGCATCTGGCCGCGCACGCGAGCGAGCCGGCGCCGGCGGCGGAGCTCGAGCGGATCGCCGGCGCGGACCGCTTCAGCATCGCCCGCGAGTTCCGCCGCGCGTACGGCACGAGCCCGGACCGCTACCGCACCCTGCGCCGGCTCGCGCTCGCCCGCGCGGCGATCGACGCGGGGGAGCCGCTGGCCCGCGCGGCCGCCGACGCCGGCTTCGCCGACCAGAGCCACCTCACGCGCCAGTTCAAGCGCGCCTACGGGCTCACGCCGGCGCGCTGGGCGGCGCTGACCGCAGCAGGAACGACGCGCACACCGCGCCGTCGCTGACCAGCCAGCGGCGGTCGCCGTCGGCCAGCAGCGCCGCCTCCCCCGCGCCGCACGGAGCGCGGTGCTCGACCTCGGCGTAGAGCGTCTCCGGGTCGGCGAGCTCCTCCTCGAGCGCCTGCCAGTAGGCCGCGTTGTTGACGTGCCCGCCGACGTCGAGGTCGGCGCGCCGCCAGACCCACGGCCGCGAGGCCGCCGCTGCGGGCGGCGCCGGGTGGGTGAGCCCCGTCCGCACGCGGCGGTCGCCGGCCGACTCGCCGTACACGCTCGCCAGCGCGTCGATCCGCGCCGGGCGCAGCGTCGTCGCATCGATGGCCACCCACAGGGCGACCGCCTCCACCCGCGCGCCGTCCGCGCCGGTGAGGCTCGTGCGCCGCTCCGCCCAGCGCGCGCCGAGCGCGCTGCACGCGGTGGTGAGCTCCACGTGCTCCCCGAGCCGCGGGAAGCGCTCGACCGCCAGCGCGCCCCGCCGCACGACCCACAGCACGACGCCGTCTAACCCGGCGTCGACCACGTCGGCGTGCGCGACGGCCTGCAGCCAGTCGACGAGCGCGTCCAGCCGCGCGCGCCCGCTGACCGCCGTGTCGCCCGGCCCCACGAGCCGGCGCTCGGCATACGCGCGGCCGGCCTGCGGGAACGGAGGGATCACCGCGGCATGTCTAGCACTCAGCGCGGGCGGTACTCGATCTCGTCGATCGCGGTGGCGCGGGCGTCCACCGGCGGGGTCCCGGCGAGCCAGGCCCGGAAACCAGGTGTTGGCGTACAGGTTCATGGGCGCCTTCGGCACCCCCCTCGTCCACGTGCGCAGCGGCGCGCCGTCGACCGAGAACGTCACCCGGTTCGCCGCCCAGGCGATGGCGTAGTCGTGGAAGCCGGCGGTGGCGTCGAAGCCGAGCGCGCGGCGCTCCGTGCGCGTCTCCCGCCCGCCGGCGTACGTCGTGAACATGACCGTGCCGGACGCGTCGTCGAGGATCTCGATGTCGATCTCGCCCGCCAGGTCGGGCGGCGAGGAGGCGGCGCGTGTCACTCGGATCGGGCCACGCGCCGGCGCCCGCGAGGCTTGGGGGCGTCGCCTGCGACATTCGTCTGCGCCGCCAGCCGCACCGCGACGGCCAC
>JAICUS010000334.1 GCA_025935735.1 Solirubrobacteraceae bacterium
CTTCATCCGCGGGTCCTTGGCGTACTCGGAGTACATGTAGTCCCGCTCCTCGTCGGTCACCATCTCGAGCGTCAGCTCGTCGTGGTTGCGCAGGAACAGGCCCCACTGGCAGTTGTCCGGGATGTCGGGCGTCTGGGCGAGGATCTCGTAGATCGGGTTGGCCTCCTCCCGGCGCACCGCCATGAACATGCGCGGCATCACCGGGAAGTGGAACGCCATGTGGCACTCGTCGCCGTCGCCGAAGTACTCCACCACGTCGGCCGGCCACTGGTTGGCCTCGGCCAGCAGCACGCGGTCGGGGTACTTGTCGTCGATCTCCGTGCGCACGCGCTTGAGGTACTCGTGCGTCTCCTTGAGGTTCTCGCCGTTGGTGCCGTCGCGCTCGTACAGGTACGGGACGGCGTCCAGGCGGAAGCCGTCCATGCCGAGGTCCAGCCAGAAGCGCAGGACCTCGAGCATCGCCTCCTGCACCTCGGGGTTGTCGAAGTTGAGGTCCGGCTGGTGGGAGAAGAAGCGGTGCCAGAAGTAGGCGCCGGCGTCGTCGTCCCAGGTCCAGTTCGACGTCTCGGTGTCGGTGAAGATGATCCGCGCCTCTTCGTAGCGGTGCACGGTGTCCGACCACACGTACCAGTCGCGCTTGGGGTTGTCGGGGCTCGAGCGCGACTCCTGGAACCACGGGTGGTCGCTCGAGGTGTGGTTCATGACCAGGTCGGCGATCACCCGGATGCCGCGTTGGTGCGCGGCCTCGATGAAGTCGCGCACGTCGTCGACCGTGCCGTAGTCGGGCTGGATCGTGAAGAAGTCCGAGATGTCGTAGCCGCCGTCGCGCAGCGGCGACTTGAAGAAGGGCAGCAGCCAGATGCAGTCGACGCCGAGCCACTGCAGGTAGTCGAGCTTCTCGGTCAGCCCGCGGAAGTCGCCGCTGCCGTCGCCGTTGGCGTCGAAGAACGCGCGGGTGTGGATCTCGTAGAAGACCGCGGTCTTGAACCACAGCGGCTGGGCCTCGAACCAGTGGCCCGGGTCGTTGCGCGTGCCGGCGGCCATCAGAGGACCTTGAGCACGTGGGTCTGGGTGCCCTGCGGGTCCAGCCGGACGTAGTTGCCGCCGATGCGCCAGTCGTAGTGGTCGCCGGTGAACTGGTCCTCGACGACGAAGACGGGCGGGAGCCCGAGCTGGGCAGGCACCAAGGTCAGGCCCTCCTGGACGTTGTGCGGGTCGAGGTTGACGACGCAGATGAGCGTGTTGCCGGGCAGTTGCTTGGCGTAGGCCATCAGCGCGTCGTTCTGGGTCTCCAGCCAGAGGACGTTGGAGAGGTGCTGCAGCGCGGGGTTCTCGCGCCGGATCTCGTTCAGGCGGCGGATCATCGGCAGCAGCGGGCCGTCCAGGCTGCGCTCGCGGATCTCGTACTTCTCGGAGTTCAGGTACTCCTCCGAGCCCTCGCGGACCGGCACGTTCTCGAAGTTCTCGTAGCCGGAGTAGATGCCGTAGCTGGGGCTCAGCGTGGCCGCCAGGATCAGGCGCGTGACGAACGCCGGCGGGCCGCCGTGGACCAGGTAGGCGTGCAGGATGTCCGGCGTGACGGGGAAGAAGTTGGGGCGGAAGTACTCGCGCTCCTCGCCCCAGGCGAGCTCGTTGACGTACTCGGTCAGCTCGTACTTGGAGTTCTTCCAGGTGAAGTACGTGTAGGACTGGGTGAAGCCGATCTTGGCCAGCTCGCGCATCACGCTGCGGCGGGTGAACGCCTCGGCCAGGAAGACCACGTCGCGGTCGACGGCGTGGACCTCCTTGATCAGCCACTCCCAGAACGGGAACGGCTTCGTGTGCGGGTTGTCGACCCGGTAGAACTTGATCCCGGCGCCGACCCAGTGCAGGACGACGTCGCGCCAGGCGTGCCACAGCTCGCGCCAGGCCGGCGTGTCCCAGTTGAAGTTGTAGATGTCCTGGTAGCGCTTGGGCGGGTTCTCCGCGTACTTGAGCGTGCCGTCGGGGCGCTGCTGGAACCACTCGGGGTGCTCTGTCAGCCACGGGTGGTCGGCGCTGGCGTTCAGGGCGAGGTCCAGGCAGACGTCCATGCCGTGCCGGTGGGCGGTGGCGCACAGGTCCTCGACGTCCTGCTGGGTGCCGAGCTCGGGGTGCACGGCGTCGTGGCCGCCCTCCTCGGCGCCGATCGCGTACGGCGAGCCGGGGTCGTCCGGGCCGGCCGTGAGCGCGTTGTTGCGGCCCTTGCGCTTGTTGCGCCCGATCGGGTGGATGGGCAGCAGGTAGAGCACGTCGAAGCCGAGGTCGGCGACGTCGGGGACGAGCTCCTCGACCGCCTTCAGGCCGCCCCATGACCGCGGGAAGAGCTCATACCACGCCCCGAAGCGGGCCTTCACGCGGTCGACTTCGATGGGCAGCGGCTTGTCGAGCTGGGCCGCGCCCTCGCGCTCCTGGGCCTCCTCCATGGCGGTGAACAGCTCCGGGCCGAGCGCCGTGTCGAACTTCTGGTGCATGTCGCCGTCGCCGGAGAGGATCCGGTGGGCCTCTTGGATGCTGCGCTTGGCCGGCCCCTTGCAGCGCGCGAGCGCTCTTTCCAGGAGGACCGCGCCCTCGGAGATCTCGCCGGACAGGTCCTCGTCGAGGTCGGCCGCGACCTTGCGGCGCAGCTCGTCGTGCCAGGTCGCCCAGCGGTCGGTCCAGGCCTCGATGGTCCATTGCCAGCTGCCCGTGGTCGTGACCTCGAACTCGCCCGCCCAGCGCACGCCGTTGTGGTGCGCGTCCACCGTGTGCAACGGCGCCTCCAGCCATCGCCGGCCGCCCGGCGCCTTGTACTTGATCACCGCGCGCAGCTTCTCGTGGCCGTCGCGGAAGATGTCGGCGGACACGGCAACCACGTCGCCGACGCAGCGCTTGACTGCGTAACGACCGGCGTCCAGCACGGGCGCCGGCTTTGCGATCCTGATGCGGCGCGGAGGTTCGCTGCGCTTGGTGGCGGGCATCTCGGCGTGGAGTATCCGAGAAGTGCCCTCTGTGAACCTGCCACGTAGCTGCGGTGTGCAGCTGCACCCGAGCTCGTTGCCCGGCGGCCGCCTGGGACGGGAGGCGTACGCCTGGGTGGACTGGCTGGCGGAGGCGGGGCAGACGTGGTGGCAGATGCTGCCGCTCGGGCCGCCGGACCGGCACGGCTCGCCGTACGCGGCCCAGTCGGCGTTCGCGGCCTGGCCGGGGCTGCTGGAGTCGCCGCGGGCGCCGGTCTCGTCTGCGGAGGCCGTCGCGTTCCGCGAGCGCAACGCGGACTGGATCGAGGACTGGATCCGGTTCGGCGGCTCGCTCGAGGACCAGGTGCGGTTCGATCGCGAGTGGGCCGGGCTGCGCTCGTATGCCGCATCGCGCGGCGTCCGGCTGATCGGGGACGTGCCGATCTACGTCGCCAAGGGCTCCGCCGACCACGCCGCCCATCCCGAGCTCTTCCAGGACGGCGCGGTGGCCGGCGTGCCGCCTGACGCGTTCACCGACAAGGGGCAGCTGTGGGGCAACCCGCTCTACGACTGGCCGGCGATGCGCCGCGACAAGCACTATCGCTGGTGGACCGCGCGCTTCGCCCGCGTCTTCGACCTGTTCGACCTGGTGCGGATCGACCACTTCCGCGGCTTCGTGGCCTACTGGGCGGTGCCCTCGGACGCCGAGTTCGCTCTGGCGGGGCGATGGGTGCGCGGCCCGGGGCGCGCGCCGTTCGACGCGGCGCGCGCGGTGCTGGGGGAGCTGCCGGTGATCGCCGAGGACCTCGGCGTGATCACGCCGCCGGTGCACCGGCTGCGCGAGGCGCTCGGCTTCCCGGGCATGGGCGTGCTGCAGTTCGGCTTCACGCCGTCCGAGCGCACCACGCCGCACGTGCCGGAGAACAACGTGGAGGACCAGGTCGTCTACACCGGCACGCACGACCACGACACGATCCGTGGCTGGTACGAGTCGCTCGGCCCGCCTTCGCGCGCGCTGCTCGACCCCACCTTGGAGCGCTTCGGGATCCGCGAGACGCAGCCGTGGTGGGCGCTGGTCCGGCTCGCCTACGCGTCCCCGGCGCGGATCGCCATGGTCCAGGCGCAGGACCCGCTGGGGCTGGGCTCCGAGGCCCGGATGAACATGCCCGGGAGCACCGAGCGCGCCTGGAAGTGGCGGCTCGATGCGATCCCGGGACGCGACGTCGCCCGCCGCCTGCGGGCGGCGGCCGAGGAGGCCGGGCGGGCTACCGCGTCAGCGTGACCGGCACGGTGCCGAACACGCCCGTGAGCGTGCGCCCGTCCGCCGAGAGCGTGGCCCGCAGCGAGACGTCGGGGTGCAGGCTCGCCTTGCCGCCCTGCGTGAGCACGATCGTCACGCTCTGGCCGCTGATGGCGAGCGACGAGAGCTTGTAGACCGGCGAGTCGCCCGTGATCAGCTCCGTGTAGGTGCCCTCGTAGCTCGAGCCCTTCGCGACCAGCGACAGGACGGCCGTGCGGTTGCCGAAGAAGCTCGACTCGATGCCCGTCCAGGTGCCGCTCAGGTTGATGCCGGGCACCGGCGCGGTCGTGCCGCCTCCACCGCCGCCGCCGCCGTTGAGGCCGCCGCCGCCGTCGCCGCCGCCGCCGTGGCTCGCGAACGCCGCGGGCGCGGTGCCGAGCGCGAGGACCGCCGTGACCGCGGCGGCCTTGATGACCTTGTGCATCCCGTGTCTCCTTCCTTGGCTTGCGGGCGCAGTTATTTCGCCGCGGCGGTCGCGGATTCCATGGGACGTTGGTCTGAGTGCCGGCGAACTGCCTGCTGGGTAAGGAAGGGGTTGGCCTTGGGTCGGCCCGAGGGTCGGGTGTGGTCGATTCCGCTGGCCCTGAGCGAGAACCGACCAGATTCGCACCCGTCCGCGATGCACCACTTTCGCGTGAATGAGTCTAGGCACCTATAGCGGGCCTGCACTAATTCCATCAGATTCATCGGGATTCAGAAACGGACCACTCGACCCGCCCGACCGCCCGAAGGGACCACTTCCCTACCCAGCAGGCAGTTCGCCGAGCCCGCCGCCCCGCTACGCGGACGAACCGCGCGCCCGCTCGACCAGCGACGCCGGCGCGACCTCGCAATACGCGTCCTCGATCGCCCCCGCGATCTCGTTCCAGTCCAAGCCGCGGTTCAGGTGCACGCCGATCCAGCCGCGGTGCCCCACATACGACGGGCGGAAGTAATGGTCCGGCTCGCCGGCGACCAGCGCCTCCTGCATCCCCGGGGGCGCGGCGCACCAGATGCACAGGCGGCCGTCGCCGTGGTGGTCGTCCCAGTAGGTCGCGAAGGTCTTCTTGCCGCGCACGAACCAGGTGGGCGTGCCGTGGCTGAGCTTCTCCTCGACCTCGGGCAGGCCGAGGCAGATCTCGCGCACGCGGTCGAGCTCGGCTGCGTGTCCCACGTCACACACGGTCCGGCTACGCTCCGCCGGATGGCCGCGCCGCCGACCGAGCACGAGATCCTGGACGTCAACCGCCGCTACCACGACGTGGCGGCCGGCGGCTATGACGCCAAGTGGGGGATCTCGTTCGGGGAGATCGGCCACCGGCAGGTGCTCGGCAAGGTGTCCAAGCTCCTCGGGCCGCGCCCCGGGCCGTATGGGCACTCGCTGGAGATCGGCGCCGGCACGGGCTACTTCAGCCTCAACCTGCTGCAGACCGGCGTGGTGCGCGAGGCGACCTGCACGGACATCAGCCCCGGGATGCTGGAGACGCTCGAGGCGAACGCCGAGAACCTCGGCCTCGACGTCACCACCGCCACCGCCGACGCCGCCGAGCTGCCGTTCGACGACGAGTCGTTCGACCTCGTGCTCGGCCACGCGGTGCTGCACCACCTGCCCGACCTCGACCGCGCGTTCGCCGAGTTCCACCGCGTGCTCAAGCCCGGCGGGACGCTGTTCTTCGCCGGCGAGCCGTCGCGCTCCGGCGATCGCCTCGCCGCCGTGCCCAAGCAGGCCGCGTGGCGGCTCGCGCCGCTGTGGCGGCGAGCGGTCAAGGCCCGGCCGGCGCCAGAGCCCGACGACGCCACCGAGGCGGCGGCCGAGCACGCGCTGGAGGCCGTGGTGGACGTGCACGCGTTCGTCCCGGACGACCTCGAGCGCCCCGCGGAGACCGCCGGGTTCGCCGACGTGCGGGTGCGCGGCGAGGAGCTCGTGGCGAACTGGTTCGGCTGGTTCAACCGCACGCTCGAGGCCAGCGCCGACCCGCGCGACGTCCCCTGGGGCTGGATCCAGTACGCCTACCGCGGCTACATCGCGCTCCAGCGCGTCGACCGCGCCGTGCTCGAGCCGCGCCTGCCCCCGCGGCTCTTCTACAACCTGATGCTGGCGGCGCGCAAGCCGCAGTAGGCCGCAGGTGAGCCGGCCCGAGCCGCCCAGCCCGCTCGACCTGCTGCGGGACCCGCGGGCGGCCGTCGACACGGGCCTCGGGCCGCTCGCCTTCGTCATCGCCAACGCCGTCGCGGGCCTCCACACCGCCGCGGCGGTCGCGGTCGGGATCTCGGTCGTGTTGATGATCGAGCGGCTCATCCGCCGCCGCTCGGCGATCAACGCCGTCGGCGGGCTGCTCGGCACGGGGCTGTGCGCGTTCATCGCGCTGCGCACGGGTCGCCCCGAGGGCTACTTCGTGCCGCGGATGCTCTACCAATTCGCGCTGGCGGTGGTGTTCGCCGGCTCGGTGCTCGTCCGCCGCCCGATCGTCGGCTTCATCGTCGCGGCGCTGTATCGCGCGGACGCCGGCTGGGCGGACCTGCGCCCGGTGCGCCGGACGATGAACGAGCTGACGCTGGCCTGGGCGGCGCTGTTCGCCGTCCGCGCC
>JAICUS010000429.1 GCA_025935735.1 Solirubrobacteraceae bacterium
CTGCGGGCGCGCGGGCGCCTGTACCGCGCCGAGCGCCTCCTGCACGCCTACCCGCACTGCTGGCGCTGCGGCACGCCGCTGCTCTACTACGCCAAGCCGTCCTGGTACATCCGCACCTCGCAGCTCAAGGACCGGCTGCTGGCGGCCAACGAGACCGTCGACTGGCACCCCGAGCACATCAAGCACGGGCGCTTCGGGCGCTGGCTGGAGAACAACGTCGACTGGGCGCTCAGCCGCGAGCGCTACTGGGGCACGCCGCTGCCGGTCTGGCGCAACGCGGCGGGCGAGACCGTGGCCGTCGGATCCTTCGAGGAGCTGCACGAGCTCTCCGGCGTCAGGATCGACGACCCGCACCGCCCCTACGTCGACGACGTGACGATCCCGTCGCCGACCGGCGGCGAGCCGCTCCGGCGCGTCCCCGAGGTCATCGACGTGTGGTTCGACTCGGGGTCGATGCCGTTCGCCCAGTGGCACGCGCCGTTCGAGAACGTGGAGACCCAGCGCGAGCAGTTCCCCGCCGACTACATCTGCGAGGCGATCGACCAGACCCGCGGCTGGTTCTACAGCCTGATCGCCATCTCCACGCTGCTGTTCGACCAGAGCCCGTACCGGACCGTCCTCTGCCTCGGCCACATCGCCGACCCCGAGGGCAAGAAGATGTCCAAGTCGCTGGGCAACATCGTCGTGCCCTGGGACGTCATCGACCGCCACGGCGCGGACGCCTTCCGCTGGTACTTCCTGACCAGCAAGCAGCCGTGGGACGGCTACCTGTTCAACGAGGCCACCGTCGGCGAGTCGGTGCGCCAGTTCCTGCTGCAGCTGTGGAACACGTACGGGTTCTACGTCCTCTACGCCAACGTCAACGGCGTCGCGCCGGAGCCCCACGAGCCGGGCAGCGACCTCGACCGCTGGGCGCTCTCGCGCCTGGCCGCGACCGTCGAGGAGGTCACCGAGCGCCTCGACGCCTACGACGCCACCCGCGGCGGCCAGGCGATCGCCACCTTCGTCGACGACCTGAGCAACTGGTACGTCCGCCGCTCGCGCCGCCGCTTCTGGGACGGCGACCCGGCCGCGTTCGCCACGCTGCGCGAGTGCCTGGTCGGCGTGGCCAAGCTGGCGGCGCCGTTCATCCCGTTCCTGGCCGACGAGATCTACGACAACCTCGACGGCGCCGAGCCGAGCGTCCACCTGTGCGACTGGCCAAAAGAGGATCCCGCCCACCCCCGCGACCGCGACCTCGAGTTCGCCATGGCCACGGTGCGCGAGACCGTGCGGCTCGGCCTGGCCGCCCGCGGGCAGGCCAAGCTGAAGGTCCGCCAGCCGCTGCGCGCCGCCGTGGTCGTGGCCGCCGGCGCCGAGCGGGCGGCGATCGAGCGCCTGGAGGACGTCGTGCTCGAGGAGCTCAACGTCAAGGCGCTGCGCTACGTCTCGCAGGCCGACGAGCTCGGCTCCTACGAGGTCAAGCCGAACTACCGCGCGCTCGGGCCCCGCTTCGGCAAGCACATGCCGCAGGTCGCCGCCGCCGTGGGCGCGCTGGACCCGGCGCACGTCGCGGACGCGCTGCGCGACGGCGGCCGGGTGGGCATCGCCGTCGACGGGCACGACCACGAGCTCGCGGCCGACGACCTGCTGCTGGCCATGCGCCCGCTGGAGGGCTACCAGCTCGAGCGCGAGGGCTCGCACGCCGTCGCGCTGGAGCTCGAGCTCGACGACGGGCTGCGCCGCGAGGGGCTGGCCCGCGAGATCGTGCACGCGATCCAGAACGCCCGCAAGACCGCCGGCCTGCGCGTGGAGGACCGGATCGAGCTGCTGCTGGGCGGCGACCCGGGGCTGCTGGAGGCCGCCCGCGAGCACGCGGACTACCTCGCCCGCGAGACCCTCGCCGTGTCGGTTGCGTTCGACGGCGCGGTGAACGTCGAGCCGGTGAAGATCGAGGGCCGCCCGCTGCACATCGGCGTCACGCGCAGGCAGCGATGAACCTCGCGTTCCTCCAGCGGCCGGCCGCCGGCGAGGCCGCTGGGCTGCTCGTCCTGCACCACGGCCGCGGGGCCGACGAGCACGACCTGCTCGGCCTGGCCGACATCCTCGATCCCGAGCGGCGCCTGCACGTCGTCACCCCGGGCGGCCCGCTGATCCTGCCCGGCTGGACCGGCCGCCACTGGTACGTCGTGCCGCGGGTCGGCTACCCCGATCCGGACACGTTCGCTGCGGCCTTCAGCGCGCTGAGCGACTTCCACGACGAGCTGTTCGAGCGCACCGGCGTCGGCCCCGAGCGCACGGTGCTGGGCGGCTTCTCGATGGGCGCGGTGATGAGCTACGCGCTCGGCCTGGGCGCGTTCCGCCCCCCGCCGGCGGGCCTGCTGATCTTCTCCGGCTTCGTCCCGACCGTCTCCGTCTGGCAGCCGTCGCTCACCGACCGCCAGCAGCTGCCGGCGTTCATCGCCCACGGCCGGCGCGACCCCGTGATCGACGTGCAGTTCGCCCGGACGGCGCGCGACCAGCTCGAGCGCGGCGGGCTCACCGTCGAGTACCACGAGTCAGACGTGGCGCACCAGATCGACCCGGCGCACATCGCGCCGGCGCGCGACTGGCTGCGCGGGGCGCAGGACTAAGCCAGCGCGGGCTCCAGCTGAGCGACGATCCGGTTCTTGGGCATGGCGCCCTGCACGCGCGCGGCCTCCTGGCCGTTGCGGAACAGGATCATCGTCGGGATGGCCATCACCTGGTACTCCGCGGCCGTCTGCATGTTGTCGTCGATGTTGAGCTTGACGACGCGCAGGTCCTCGCGCTCGCTGTTGATCTCCTCCAGCGCGGGGGCGACGACGCGGCACGGCCCGCACCACGGGGCCCAGAAGTCGACCAGCACGGGCGTGTCGGACTCGAGCACCTCAGCCTGGAAGTTGGTGTCGCTGACGTCGGTGATGGTGCCTGCCATGGTGTCCTCTCGGGTCGGGTCGCTTCAGAAAGTATAGCGACCTGAGTTCACCCGAAGGCTACCCGTGGAGGTGGGCCAGCAGGCCCGGCGTGACCCACGTCTCGACGGCCGCGGCGCCCACCACCAGCGGGATCGCGAGCGTCGTGGTGACGAACGTCGCGGCCAGCAGCTCGTCCCACGCGCGGCGGCGGGCGGCGATCGTCCAGGCCGCCAGCGGGAGGAACAGCGCGAACAGCTCCGGCACGGCGTGCGGGGTGAGCGTGAGCAGCAGGTGCAGCGGCGACACGCGCAGCTGCGCCGCCAGGGTGGCGGCCGCGTTGCCCAGCGCCAGCGCCTGCGTGCTCAGGGAGAAGACCGTGGCGGCGGCCACGAAGCCCATGGCGAGCCGCCCGGCGCGGCGGTGCACGCGCCCGCCGGAGGCGATGCCGGCCGAGCCCGCGATGAACCCGGCCACGCAGGCCATGGCGTGCAGGGCGAGCACGAGGCCGTTGCGGTACAGGACGAACGCGAAGTCCGAGACGTGCGCCGGCCGCGTCAGCCCGGGGAAGACGTACGGGGTCGGGTCGGCCGGGCTGAGCAGGGCCACGTACCACGTCGCCCCGAGCAGGAACACGGTGACCGCCAGCGCGCCGAGCGCCCATTCGCCCAGCCGCCGTCCCGGCGCGCGGCGCCAGCGGTGCAGCGTCGCCACCGTGTCCGGCCAGCCCTGGACGACGGCGAGTCCATCAGCCTTCATGCGTCAATGGATCGGCAGATGGCGCCTCGGGCACGAGCCCGCGCCATCGCCCCGGCCCGAACCGCAGGGCCGGCACGCGCCAGACCGCCTCGCGGGCGATCCGGGCGGACATCTTCGAGTGCCCGTGGCGGCGCTCGCGGAACGTGATCGGCACCTCGACCACGTGCAGTCCCATCTGGAGCGCCCGCCAGGTCAGCTCGACCTGGAAGGCGTAGCCCTGCGCGCCGGCGCTCGGGTAGTCGACGGTGAGCAGGGCGGCGGCGCGGAAGCACTTGAAGCCGCCCGTGAGGTCGCGGATCCCGACGCCCAGCACGCGGCGGGCGTAGGCGCAGCCGAAGCGCGAGAGCACCACGCGGTCCAGCCCCCAGTTCTCCACGCCGCCGCCGGGCACGTAGCGCGAGCCGAGCACGAGGTCGGCGCCGGCCTCCGCGGCGGCCAGCAGGCGCGGCAGGGCGGCCGGATCGTGACTGAGGTCGGCGTCCATCTCCACCAGGAAGTCGGCGCCGGAGGCCAGCGCCTCGGTGAACCCGGCCGTGTAGGCGCGGCCGATGCCGTCCTTGCGCTCGCGGTGCAGGACGTGCACCTGCGGGTCGCGGGCCGCCAGCGCGTCGGCCAGCTCCGCCGTCCCGTCGCGCGAGGCGTCGTCGACCACGAGCACGTGCGCCGCGGGGAGCGCCGCGCGCACGCCGGCCACGACGGGCTCCAGGTTCTCCGCCTCGTCGTAGGTCGGCAGGATCACCCAGACGGACCCGGCCATCGCGGCCGCGTAGGTTAACGGCACTCATGAAGACCAACGCCGAGATCGCCGCCGCCTTCGACGAGCTCGGCGACCTGTACGAGCTCGACGGCGCGGTGTCCTATCGCGTGATCGCCTACCGCACGGCGGCCAAGACCGTGCGCGACGCGTCGGTGTCGGTGATGGGGCTGACCCGCGAGGGCAAGGTGACGTCGCTGCCGGGGATCGGCAAGACGCTCGAGGAGAAGCTGCGCGCGCTGGACGAGACGGGCGACATTCCGGCCGCCCAGAAGCTGCGGGCCAAGTTCCCGTCCGGGCTGCTCGCGGTCATGCACCTGCCGGGGTTCGGGCCCAAGCGGGCGCGGCTGCTCCACGAGGAGCTGGGCGTCGACTCGCTGGAGAAGCTGCGCGAGCTGGCCGAGGCGGGCGAGATCCGCAAGATCCGCGGGCTCGGCGAGCGGGTCGAGCAGAACCTGCTGCGCGTGCTGGCCGAGCACGAGGACGGCGGCGGTCCGGCGCCGCGCGTGCTGCTCTCGCGCGCGCTGCCGGTGGCCGAGCAGATCGCCGGCGCGCTGCGCGAGCACCCGGCGTCCGACCGGGTGGAGATCGCCGGCTCGCTGCGGCGGCTGGCCGACTCCTCCAAGGACATCGACATCATCGCCACCGCGACCGACCCGGTCGCCCTGACCTCGACGCTGGCCGAGCTGCCGCTGGTCGAGTCGGTGCAGTCCAGCGGCGAGGCCGGTGCGCGCGTGACCACGCACTCGGGCATGAAGGTCGACCTCAGGGTGGTCGCGCCCGACCAGTTCGGCAACGTGCTCCAGCACTTCACCGGCGCCAAGGCGCACAACGTGCAGCTGCGCGAGTGGGCGGTCCGCCGCGGGCTGCACATCTCCGAGTACGGCGCGCTCGACGACGCCGACGGCGAGACGACGCGCTGCGCCACCGAGGAGGGCGTC
>JAICUS010000431.1 GCA_025935735.1 Solirubrobacteraceae bacterium
CACGATCGGCTTCCTGCTGATCGAGGCGGGCGGCATGCTGCACGCGCTCAAGGCCCACGTGCGCCAGGGCTACGCCGACGGCGAGCTCGTGGCCACGCTGCTCGACCCGTTCCGCCTGGGCCAGCGCCGGACGTTCTCGCGCGCCCCGATCGTCCTGCCCGCGCACCTGCGCCCGGTGGGCGACGAGGAGAAGCCCTGGACGACGTTCACCCGCGATGTGAGCGCCGGCGGGATGCGGGTCGCGCGCCAGAGCAGCTACCGCGAGGCGGCCGTGCACGAGATCGTGCTCGGGCTCGTCCAGGCCGACCGCGAGATCCGCGGCACGGCGACCGCGGTGCGCGTCACGGACGCGGACGTGTCGCTCAGCTTCGTCGAGATCGAGGCCGAGGACCGGCTGCTGCTCGCGCAGCTGACCTTCGCCTACCACCGCCGCAGCGTCAAGCAGTAAAACGCGCCCCCCGGCGGCCTCGCCGCCTGCGATATGGTCCGCCACGTTCTCGATTGGGAGGAGACGCATGGCTGGTTCCGTCCGGGTCTCGATGACCGTGAACGGCGCTCAACAGAGCGCCGAGGTCGAACCGCGTCTGCTCCTGGTCCACTTCCTGCGTGAGACTCTCGGCCTCACCGGCACGCACGTCGGCTGCGACACGTCGAACTGCGGCGCGTGCACGGTGCACCTCAATGGCGAGGCCGTGAAGTCCTGCACCCTGCTCGCCGTGCAGGCCGACGGCGCCGAGGTCAAGACGATCGAAGGGATGGGCCAGGAGGGCGCACTGCATCCGCTGCAGGAGGCGTTCTGGGAGCACCACGGCCTGCAGTGCGGTTACTGCACGCCGGGGATGATCATGTCCGCCGCCGACCTGCTGCAGCGCAACCCGTCGCCGTCCGAGCACGAGGTGCGCGAGGCGCTCGCGGGCAACCTCTGCCGCTGCACGGGCTACCACAACATCGTCAAGGCCGTGATCGCGGCCTCCGGCCAGGAGGTCCCGGCATGACCGCCCTGGACGAGCCACCCACCAGGTGGGTCGGCCAGGCGCTCAAGCGCAAGGAGGACCCGCGGCTGATCATGGGCCGCGCCCGCTACATCGACGACATCAACGTCACGGGCCAGCTGTGGGCGTCGTTCGTCCGCTCGCCTGAAGCACACGCCAAGATCGTCTCGATCGACACGTCGGGCGCGAAGTCGTTCCCGGGCGTCCACGCCGTGTTCACCGGCCGCGACATCGACCTCGCGGCGCCGCTGCCGATGGCCTGGGTGCCGCCGGGCATCGACGTGGCCAACCCGCCGCACTGGTCGCTGGCCAAGGACGAGGTCAACCACGTGGGCGACCCCGTGGCGCTGGTGATCGGCGAGGACCGCTACGCCGTGGTCGACGCGGCCGAGCAGGTGATCGTCGAGTACGACCCGCTGCCGGTGGTCACCGACGTCGAGGCCGCACTGGCCGGCGGGCCGTTCGTCCACGAGGAGCTCGGCTCCAACAAGGTCCACGAATGGTCGCTGGGCGGCGGCGACGTCGAGGCCGCGCTGGCGTCGTCGGACGTCGTGGTGGAGCGCCGGATCGTCAACCACCGCACGGCGGGCGCGGCGATCGAGCCGCGCGGCGTCCTGGCCGACTACCGCGCCGGCTCGCTGACCGTGCACTCGTCCACCCAGGTGCCGCACTTCCTGCGGCTGTTCCTCGCGCTGCAGCTCGGCATCAGCGAGGACCGCGTGCGGGCGATCGCCCCCGAGGTGGGCGGCGGCTTCGGCTCCAAGCTGCAGATCTACGGCGAGGAGATCGCGCTCGCCTGGGCCTCCCGCCGGCTCGAGCGGCCGATCAAGTGGGTCGAGAGCCGCACGGAGGGCATGCAGTCGACCCACCACGGGCGCGACCAGGTCAACTACACGAGGATCGGCGCCACCCGCGACGGCAGGATCACCGCCTACCACACGAAGATCATCGCCGACCTCGGCGCCTACCTGATGCTGCTGACGCCGACGATCCCGGCGCTCGGCGCGTTCGTGATGAGCGGCGTCTACGACATCCCGGCGGTGCAGACCGACATCGTCGGCGTGTTCACCAACAAGATGGGCACGGACGCGATCCGCGGCGCCGGGCGGCCCGAGGCGACCTACCAGATCGAGGTGATGATCGACCAGCTCGCGGCCGAGCTGGGAATGGACCGGCTCGAGCTGCGCCGCCGGAACTTCATGGACCCGGCGTCGTTCCCGCACGCGACCGCGATCGGCGTCGTCTACGACTCGGGCGACTACCCGAAGGCGCTGGACAAGCTGCTCGAGCACTTCGACGCCGAGGCGGTCAAGGCGCAGGCACCGCCCGGAAAGCACCGCGGCGTCGGCTACTCCACCTACACGGAGATCTGCGGGCTGGCGCCGTCGCGGGTCACCGGCCCGTCCGGCTTCGGCCTGCAGACCGGCTTGTGGGAATCGGCGATGGTGCGCGTGCACATCACCGGCGCGGTCACCGTGTTCACCGGCACCTCGCCGCACGGCCAGGGGCAGGAGACCACGTTCGCGCAGGTCGTGGCCGACCGGCTCGGGGTCGACCCGGCCAACGTCGAGATCATCCACGGCGACACGGGGACCGGTCCGCAGGGGCTGGGCACCTACGGATCGCGGACCACCGCCGTGGGCGGCGAGGCGATCGCCCGGGCGACCGCGAAGATCTCCGAGAAGGCGCGGCGGATCGTGGCACACCAGCTCGAGGCGGCCGTGGACGACATCGAGCTGCGCGCGGGGAAGTTCTCCGTCAAGGGCTCGCCGGACCGCGGCATGGGGCTGGGCGAGATCGCCGGCGCCGCCTACATCCCCGAGAACCTGCCCGAGGGCATGGAGCCGGGGCTGGAGGAGACCGCGTTCTATGACCCGGAGAACTTCGTGTTCCCGTTCGGCGCGCACGCCTGCGTGGTCGACGTGGACGCGGACACGGGCAACGTCGACGTCGTGCGCTACGTCGCGGTGGACGACTGCGGCCCGGCGATCAACCCCAAGCTGATCGACGGCCAGGTCCACGGCGGCATCGTGCACGCGATCGGCCAGGCGCTGTTCGAGCGCCTCCACTACGACGAGAACGGCCAGCTGTTGACCTCGACGTTCGCCGACTACGCGCTGCCGTCGGCGGCCGACGTGCCGTCGTTCGAGACCGACCGCACCGAGACGCCGTCGCCGGTCAACTCGCTCGGCGTCAAGGGGGTGGGGGAGGCGGGCACGATCGCCGCCACGCCCGCCGTGACCAACGCCGTCATCGACGCCCTGCGGCCGCTGGGCGTGACCTACATCGACATGCCGCTGAGTCCCATGCGGATCTGGGAGACCATCCAGGAGGCCAAGACGTGATCCCCGCTGAGTTCGACTACGTGGCGCCGGCGTCGCTCGACGAGGCGCTGGCCGCGCTGCGCGAGGGCGGCGAGGACGCGAAGGTGCTGGCCGGCGGGCACTCGCTGCTGCCGCTGATGAAGCTGCGGCTGGCCGCGCCGACCCTGCTGGTGGACCTGCGCAAGTGCGGGCTCACCGGCGTGACCCGCGAGAACGGGACGGCGCGCTTCGGCGCAATGACCCGGCACACCGACGTGGCCACCGGCGGCTTCGGGCTCGCCTCGGCCGCGGCGGCGACGATCGCCGACCAGCAGGTCCGCAACATGGGCACGATCGGCGGGACGCTGGCCCACGGCGACCCGGCGTCGGACATGCCGGCCGTGCTGCTGGCGTGCGAGGGCTCTGTCGTCGCGCGGGGCGGCTCCGGCGAGCGCGAGATCGCCGCCGCCGACCTGTTCGAGGACTATCTCACCACCTCGCTCGCGCCGGAGGAGATCGTCACCGAGGTCCGCGTGCCGCTGATGGAGGGCTACGGGTACGGCTACGAGAAGTTCAACCGCCGCCAGGAGGACTGGGCGATGGTGGCCGTGTGTGCGCTGGTGCGCAAGGGCGCCGACGGATCCTGCGAGGACGTGCGGATCGGGCTCACCCACATGGGCTCGACCCCGCTGCGGGCCACCGCGGCGGAGAACGCGCTGCGCGGCGGGGCGCTCAGCGCGGAGAGCATCGCCGCGGCGGCCGAGCAGGCCGCCGAGGGCACCGAGCCGCCCGCGGACCTCAACGCGTCGGCGGACTACAAGCGCCACCTCGCCCGAGTGCTCACCCGGCGCGCGCTCGAGGCTGCGTCACAATGAGGTAGTGCCCTTTACAAGCACCGAGGAAGTTCGCGCGGCCCTGGCCGGAGAGGGATACCTCGCCGACCAGGGCCTCGCCACTGCGGCGTATCTCGCCTACGTGCTCGAGCAGCCGCTGCTGCTGGAGGGCGAGGCCGGCGTGGGCAAGACCGAGGTGGCCCGCGCGCTGGCCGCCGCCACCGGCGCGGCGCTGATCCGCCTGCAGTGCCACGAGGGCATCGACCTCCATCACGCGGTCTACGACTGGGACTACCAGCGCCAGCTGCTGGCCATCCGGGCCGCCGAGGCGGGCGCCCCGGCGCGCGAGCTGTTCGGGCCCGAGTTCCTGCTGCGCCGGCCGCTGCTGGAGGCGCTGGAGCACGACGGACCGGCGGTGCTGCTGATCGACGAGATCGACCGCGCCGACGACGAGTTCGAGGCGTTCCTGCTCGAGTTCCTGGCCGACTTCGCGATCACGATCCCCGAACTGGGGACGATCGCGGCCTCCCACCGGCCGCTGGTCGTGCTGACCTCCAACCGCACGCGCGAGCTGCACGACGCGCTCAAGCGTCGCTGCCTCTATCACTGGATCGACTACCCGACGCCCGAGCGCGAGGCCGAGATCGTCCACGCCCGGCTGCCCGGCGTGCCGGACGAGGTGGCCGTGCGGGTGTGCGGCGCGGTGGCCCGGCTGCGCGAGCGCGAGCTCTACAAGCTGCCCGGCGTGGGGGAGACGATCACCTGGGCGCGGGCGCTGCTGGCCCTGGATGGCACGGCCTCGCTGGACGACACCCTCGGCGTGGCCCTGAAGGTCCGCGAGGACATCGACCGCGTGCGCCGGGAGAAGGTGCTCGAGGGTGCCTGACGAGCGGGCGACCGGCCACGCCGAGGTCGCCGAGCGCCTGCTCGCCAACCGCCGCCGGGGTACGGAGCTCGCCGAGGCCACGCTGACCGCCGCCGAGGCGGTGGTCGCGGACGAGCGCGCGCTGGCGGCCGCGGCGGGTGCGCTCTCCACGCGGTTGGGCGACCTCGCGGTCCACATGCGCGTCCGCGGAGCCCGGGTCGGCGTGGGGGAGGTGCTGACGGCGCACCGCGCGCTCGCGGCCGTCGACTCCACCGCCCGTGCCGACGTCTTCTTCGCCCTGCGCGCCGCGCTGTGCTCGACGAGGGCCGAATACGCCGCGTTCGC
>JAICUS010000039.1 GCA_025935735.1 Solirubrobacteraceae bacterium
GCCACGACACGCACGACTGCTCCGTGGCCGCCGGCGACCGCTTCCTCGCCCGGCTCGTGCCCGGGCTGCTCCCCGCGCTCGGCCCGCACGGCTTCCTCGTCATCACCTACGACGAGGGCGCCAGCGACGCGGCGTGCTGCGCCGACCCCGGCGGCGGGCGGATTCCCACCGTGGTCGCCGGGCCCGACGTCCGCCCCGGAGCGGTCATGCGCCGCCCGCTCGACCACTACGGCATCCTGCGCGGCCTCGAGACCGCGTTCGGGCTGCCCCGGCTCGGCGCCGCCCGCAGCGCCCGCCACGGCTCGCTCGCCCCGCTCTTCCGCACCGGCCGGCTGCCCTCACTCAGCCGGTAGCGTGACCGGCCGCCGTGCCCCGGGTCGGACGCTACGCGGAGGTGCTCCGCGCTCCCCATGTCACGCCGCTGCTGCTGGCGTCGATGCTCGCGCGGCTGCCCTACGGCGTGTTCGCGCTGGCGGCGATCCTGTATCTCGCCCAGGCCCGCGGCTCCTACGCGGTCGCGGGCCTGGTGGACGGCGCCTTCGGGCTCGGCGCCGCCGCGGGGGCGCCGTGGCAGAGCCGGCTGATCGACCGGCTCGGCCAGCGCCGCGTGCTGGTGGTCGCCGCCGCGGTCGACGTCACCGCGACGGGCCTGCTGATCGTCCTGACCGAGGCCGGCGCGCCGACGGTCGCGCTCGTGGCCGCCGGCCTGGCCGGCGGCGTCGCGGTGCCCAACGTCGGCGGGGCGCTGCGCACGATGTGGGCCGGGCTGCTGCACGGCCGCGAGCCGCTGCTCCCGACCGCGTTCGCGCTGGACTCGGTCGCGCTGGAGGCGCTGTTCACCGCCGGCCCGCTCCTGGCCGCGGGAATCATCGCCGTCGCCTCGCCGCTCGCCGCGCTCGTCGTGTCCGCGGGCTGCTCGCTCACCGGGACGCTCGCGTTCATCGCCCAGCGGCCGTCGCGCGCCTGGCGGCCGGAGCCCGCCGCCCGCCCGGCGGGGCGCCTGGGCGCGCTGAGCTCGAGCGGGGTGCGCACGCTCGCGTTCGCCGCCCTGCCCGTCGGGTTCTGCTTCGGCGCCGTCGAGATCGCCCTGCCCGGGTTCGCCCAGTCGCACGGGCACCGCGAGCTGGCGGGGGTCCTGCTGGCCACCTGGTCGGTCGGCAGCCTGCTCGGCGGGCTCGTCTACGGCGCGATCGCCTGGCGCCGGCCGCTCGGCTCGGTGTACGTCGGGCTCTCGGCGCTGCTCCCGCTCGGCTTCCTGCCGGCGCTGCTGGCGCCGTCGATCCTGGCGATGGTGTTCCTGATCGTCAGCGCCGGCGTGCTGATCGCGCCGCAGGCCGCCGCGTGCAACCAGCTGATCGGCGACGTGGCGCCCGGCGGCGCCGTCACCGAGGCCTACGCCTGGCCGGTGACCGCGACGCTCGTCGGCTTCGCGCCGGGGACGGCCGTGGGCGGCGCGCTGTTGGAGCACGCCGGGTGGCGGTGGTGCTTCGTGGCCGCGGCGCTGACCGCGCTGCTCGGGTTCGCCGTCGTGCTGCGCTATCGCGGCACGCTGGTGCGCCGGGCCGCCGTCGTGCCCTGATTCACACGCGCGCGCCCGGGCCGGGGAGGAGCTCGACCTCGCCGGGACGCAGCGGCCGGCCGCAGCGGTCGCACACCAGGTCGGCGCCGATGCTGCCGCCGCAGTCCGCATGCAGGGTGAGCCGCGGCGGGCCGCCGGGCGCGGGGTAGTGGCGGTCGCCCCACTTCATCAGCGCGATCAGCGCCGGGCCGAGCTGCGCGCCCTTCTCGGTGAGCACGTACTTGGGCCGCCCCGGCCGCCGCGGGTCGGACACGCGCTCGAGCAGCTGCTCCTCGGTGAGCAGCTTGAGCCGGTTGGTGAGCACGTTGGTGGCGATCCCGAGGTCCTCCTGGAACTCCTCGAAGCGCTCCATGCCCAGGATGGCGTCGCGCAGGATCAGCAGCGTCCAGCGCTCCCCGACGACCTCCAGCGCCCGCGCGATCGAGCAGATCTGCTGGGGATAGGCCCGCTGCAGCACGCGGCGATCATAGCCGACTTGCTTGACAAAAGCCGGTTTCGTCGCCTAAGTTGACTTGCATGACGCAAGTGGAACTGCCGACCGGCATCGACGCCGCTCTCGCCCGCAACCGCGCCTTCGCCGCCTCCGGCGGCCACGAGGGCGCGGTCGTCTTTCCCAACCTCCGCCTCCTGGTGATCGCCTGCCTCGACCCGCGGGTCGACCCCGCGCGCATCCTCGGCCTCGAGCTCAGCGACGCGATGGTCATCCGCAACGGCGGCGGGCTCGTGACGCCGGAGGTGATCGACCACGTGGCGTTCGTCGGCCAGCTCGCCGAGAGCCTGCTGCCCGACGGCCCGCTGTTCGAGGTCGCCGTGATCCACCACACCCAATGCGGAACGGGCGCGCTCGCCGACGACGGTTTCCGCGCGCGCTACGCCGAGCGGATCGGCGCCGACGAGTCCGACCTGCGCGAGCGCGCCGTCCTCGACCCGGCGGCGACCGTCACCCGCGACGTCGAGCGCCTGCGCGCCGCGGCGGCGATCTCCCCGCGCATCGCCGTGTCGGGCCACGTCTACGACGTCGTGACCGGCCTGGTCCGGACGGTTGTCACAACCCCCGGCCGCCGCGTGTCAGTGGAGCAGTGACCACGACACCGGAGGTACGGCAGTGCTGAAGAACGTCTTCTACACGAGCGTGATGGTCAGCGACCAGGACCGGGCGCTCGACTTCTACACGAACGTCCTCGGCCTGGAGAAGCGCGTCGAGAACCCGACGCCCGACGGGCCGCGGTTCCTGACCGTCGGCGTCGAGGGCGACGGCTTCCAGCTGGTGCTCTGGCCCGGGACCCCGGGGCAGGCCCAGCCGGTGATGGGCCGCCCGCCGGCGTCGGTGACGATCGAGACCGGCGATTGCCGGCAGTCGGTCGAGGAGCTGAAGTCGCGCGGCGTCGAGTTCGTCTCGGACGTGCTCGAGTTCCCGTGGGGCTACGTCGCGCAGTTCCAGGACCCCGACGGCAACCTGCTGCAGCTCCGCGAGGGCCGCTAGCCGGGTCGCGCCCGGCGCCGCCTCGGCAGCGCCGGGCGCCCTCAGGCCCCGATCACGCGCACGTTCACGCCCGTGGCGCGCAGCGGCTCCAGCGCGGACGCCGGGGCGCCGTGGGCGAGCACGCTCGACACCTCGGTGACGCGGGCGATGGCGTTCTGGCCGCGGGCGCCGAGCTTGGAGTCGTCCAGCAGCAGCACCGACTCCTCCGACTGGGCGATCATCGAGCGCTTGACCTCGGCCTCGAGCTCGTCGGCGTCGGTGAGCACGCCGTCGCGGGTGACGCCCTTGACCGAGAGGAACAGGCGGTCGGCGAAGTGGCCGAGCACGGTGTGGACGGCGTAGGGGCCGACGTAGGAGCGGGTGAGCGGGCGCAGCGTGCCGCCGACGCCGATCAGGTTCACGTTCGGCGTCTCGCGCGTGGCCACCGCCTCCATCACCGGCAGGCTGTTGGTGATCACGGTCACGCCGATGCCCAGCTCGACGATCCGGCGGGCGACGAAGTAGGCGGTGGAGGAGGAGTCCAGGAAGACCGTCTCGCGCGGCGAGAGCAGCGCGGCGGCGGCCTCGGCGAGCTGCGCCTTGGCCTCCGTGGCCACCTCGAGGCGCTGGGCGAAGGAGTCCTCCTGCGCGGAGATCGACGGCAGGACGGCGCCGCCGTGCGTGCGCCGGGCGATGCCCTGGCGCTCGAGCTCGGCCAGGTCGCGGCGGGCGGTCATGGGGGACACGCCGAAGCGCGTCTCGACCTCGGTCACGGTGATCGCCCCGCTGTCGCGCAGCAGGTCCGCGATCGCGGAGCGGCGGGCCATGGCGAGCATCGGGCGGTCGGAGCGGCTGCGGTTGATCTCGGGCTCCTCTCCCTGGGAATTGATCGGAAACGATCAAACCAGCGGCGTGGCGGGCTGTCAAGGCACAAGCGATCGGTCTTGGTCGAGCTTGCTCGTTTCCCGAAAAGGGGTAGAGTCCGGCCGCGATGCGGGTCGGGCTGTTCGTCACGTGCTTCAACGACACGCTGTTCCCGCAGGCCGGCCGCGCGGTGGTGACGCTCCTGGAGCGCCTGGGCTGCGAGGTCGACTTCCCGCTCGAGCAGACGTGTTGCGGCCAGATGCACGTCAATTCCGGCTACGAGCACGAGGTCGGCGGCCTGATCGAGCGCTTCGCCCGGGTGTTCGGCGGCTATGAGGCGGTGGTGTCGCCGTCGGCCTCGTGCGTGGCCCACGTGCGCGCGCACATCCCACAGGTCGAGGTGCTCGAGCTCACGGAGTTCCTCGTCGACCGGTTGGGCGTGGTCGACGTCGGTGCATCGTTCCCGCACCGCGTGACGCTGCACCCGACCTGCCACTCGCTGCGGCTGCTGCACATCGGCGACCGGCCGCGGCGGCTGCTGGAGCACGTCCGCGGGATCGACCTGGTCGAGCTCCCGGCCGCCGCGGAGTGCTGCGGCTTCGGCGGCACGTTCGCGGTCAAGAACGCGGACACCTCGATGGCCATGCTCTCCGACAAGCTGCGCCACGTGCTCGACACGCGCGCCGAGGTCTGCACGGCGGCCGACACGTCGTGCCTGATGCACATCGGCGGCGCGCTGAGCCGGCAGCGCACCGGCGTGCGGACGATGCACCTGGCCGAGATCCTGGCGGCCACGGAATGAGCTTCCAGACGGCCGCCCGCCGGACCCTGGCCGACTCGCAGCTGCGGCGCAACCTCGGCAAGGCGACGACGCTGATCCGCGAGAAGCGGGAGCGGGCCGTGTCCGAGCTGCCCGACTGGGAGGCGCTGCGCGACGCCGGCGAGGCGATCAAGGCGCGCGCCATGGCCACCCTGCCCGAGCAGCTCGAGCGCCTGGAGGCCTCCGTCACCCGCGCGGGCGGCGTGGTGCACTGGGCGCGCGACGGGGCCGAGGCGAACAGGATTGTCGCCGAGATCGTGAATGTTCACGAGAACAATCACGAGAACAAAGAAGTGATCAAGGTCAAATCGCTGGCCACGGACGAGATCGGGCTCAACGAGGCGCTGGCCGAGCAGGGCATCAGCGCGATCGAGACCGACCTGGCCGAGCTGATCGTGCAGCTCGGCCACGACAAGCAGTCGCACATCCTGGTCCCGGCCATCCACCGCAACCGGGTGGAGATCCGGACGCTGTTCGAGGCCACGATCGCCCGCGGCCAGTCGCTGGGCGACGAGGCCTCCGGCATCGCCGAGGCGGCGCGCCGGCACCTGCGGGCCAAGTTCCTGTCCGTGCCCGTGGCCGTGTCGGGCGCGAACTTCGGCGTCGCCGAGACGGGCACGATCGCCGTGGTCGAGTCCGAGGGCAACGGCCGCATGTGCCTGACCCTGCCGAAGGTGCTCATCACGCTGATGGGGATCGAGAAGGTCCTGCCGGAGTGGCGCGACCTCGAGGTCTTCCTCCAGCTGCTGCCGCGCTCCTCCACGGCCGAGCGGATGAACCCGTACACGTCGCTGTGGACGGGCGTGCGCGAGAACGACGGCCCGCGGGAGTTCCACCTGATCCTGCTCGACGCCGGCCGGACGCAGGTGCTCGCGGACGAGGTCGGCCGGCAGGCGCTGCACTGCATCCGCTGCTCGGCCTGCCTGAACGTCTGCCCGGTCTACGAGCGCGTCGGCGGCCAGGCCTACGAGTCGGTCTATCCCGGCCCGATCGGGGCGATCCTCACGCCCCAGCTGAAGGGCCTGCACGCGGCGCCGACGCTGCCCTGGGCGTCGTCGCTGTGCGGCGCCTGCTACGAGGTCTGCCCGGTCAAGATCGACATCCCGTCCGTGCTCGTGCACCTGCGCGGCCGCGTGGTGCGCGAGGAGAAGTCGAAGCTCACGCCGGAGGCGCTGGCCATGAAGGGGATGGCCGCGGCGTTCGCCACCCGCAGGCGCTTCGAGGCCGCCCAGCGCCTGGCCCGGCTCGGCCGCGGCCCGCTGGTCGCCGCCGCGCTGCCGGGCTGGACGCGCATGCGCGACCTCCCGGACCCGCCACGCGAGACCTTCCGGGACTGGTGGCGCGCCCGCGGCGAGCGCCCCGCGCCGCGCCGCGACGCCCAGGTGGGCGGGGATGTCGGCTAAGGACGACGTCCTCGCGCGCGTGCGCGCCGCGCTCGGCCCGTCCCCGCAGGCGGGGCGGGCGGGACTTATCCCGCGCGAGTACCGCGCGGCCGGCTCGCTCCCCCGCGACGGGGTGGTCGAGCTGTTCTGCGAGCGGGTGGCCGAGTACCGGGCGACGGTCACCCGGGTGGCGCCCGGCGAGCTCGACGCGGCCATCGCCCGGGCGCTCGACGGCGCCGCCAACGTGGCCTCCACGCTCGGCGACGACCCCACCGCCGGCCTCACCGTCGCGCAGCTCGACGCGCTCGACGCGGTGGTCACCGGCGCCGCCCTGGCGATCGCCGACACCGGCACGATCGTGCTCGACTCCGGCCCCGAGTCCGGCCCGCGCGCGCTCACGCTCGTGCCCGACCACCACGTGTGCGTCGTGCGCGCCCACACCATCGTCCCGAGCGTCCCCGACGCGGTCGCGGCGCTCGCCGACGCGGCCCGCGAGGGCCGCCCGATCACGCTCGTCTCCGGCCCCTCGGCCACCTCCGACATCGAGCTCGACCGCGTCGAGGGCGTGCACGGCCCGCGCCGGCTCGACGTCATCGTCAGCGGGTAGGCGCCAACCTCATTTGCGCGCCCCGTCGGCGGGCGTAGAGTCGCGGCCGGTTCGCGGATCGACTGAGAGGAGCGATCGGTGAAGAGGTCTGGTTTGGTGCTCGCGCTCGCGGTGCTGGCCGCCGGCGCATTCCCGGTCACGGCGCGCGCCGCCGGCAAGTTCGGCGACGGCGCCGACCCGCTGTGCACCAGCGGGTCGGGGTTGTGTACCGACGTCTACACGAGCCCGGGGTACGAGTACGTCGGGCACGACGAGCCGTCCGTGCTGTTCAAGTCGGCGGTGCCGGGCTCCGGCAACGACCTGACGTACACGGTCACGCTCCCGCGCGACCCGCGGATCCAGCCGACCAACAGCGGCCCGGGCACGACCTGGAACTTCCAGCTGCGCCCGACCTTCTGGTTCGGCATGACGATGTGCGACTCGGAGTCCGCGCCTGAGTTCACCAAGACCTGCACGCCCGACTCCGACCGCAACGCCCTCGAGGGCCTGAACCCCAACCGGCCGGACTACATCGGCAAGCACCCCGGCAACGCCTACATGGAGCTGCAGTTCTACGAGCCGGGCTTCGTCCCGCAGTTCGAGGGCTTCGGCTGCACGGCGCACCAGTACTGCGCGAACCTGACGATCGACAGCCTCGTCTCCGACCAGAACACCGGCATCGACAACACGGCCGCGTGCAACAACTTCGTGCTGGGCGGAGTCGAGCCGATCAACTGGGCCTACGTCACCCGCAGCGGCGTCGCGCAGGCGCCCGCCAACCCGCTGTCCAGCGGGACGCTCGACAATCCGAACTTCACCCAGCTCAACCCCGACCCGGCGAAGGTCCTGCTGATGAACCCGGGCGACCGCGTGCGGATCCACATGCACGACACGCCGGCCGGCTTCCGCGTCGACATGGCAGACCTGACCACGGGCCAGAGCGGCTCGATGACCGCGTCGATCGCCAACGGCTTCGGCCACATCCTCTACACGCCGGACTCGGCGACCTGCCAGGAGGCGCCCTACGCGTTCCATCCCGAGTACTCGACGGGCATCCCGCGCGGCAACACCTGGTCGGCGCACACCTACAACATCGCCGCGTCCGACGAGATCGGGCACTTCGAGAACTGCATCAAGCTCGACGACACCGGCGCGAACTGCGCGGTGCCCGGCGTCTTCGACGGCCGCACCCCCGACACCGACGACGGCCAGTTCTTCTGCGTGCCCGCCGCGGACTCCTCGCTCGTGAAGATCAACGGCTGCTTCTTCGACGACGAGGACTTCGACGGCCAGTCGTATCGCCGCGACTGGCCGGGGACGTTCCCGAACCCGCTCCTGGACGCGATCTTCCACCCGGAGCCGATGCGCTTCACCAGCCCGCTGATCAACGGCCACACCCCGGTGTCGACCGTCGCCTTCGAGGCCGACCTGCCGCGCATCGAGGCCGACGACTCCCAGTTCAACCCGCCGTTCTGCGACCGCACGACCGGCGCGCACTGCGTCAACCCGCCACGCGGCGCGCAGTTCTACCCCTTCTACACCACCGGGTTCCGGAACGGCGCCTGCAACTGGCAGCAGGGCGGCAACTTCATCCCGGGCACCGTCGACCACTTCGGCGGCAACTCCACCCGGGAGTACGGCCCGCTCCTGCAGACGGCCTATCCGGACACGGGCTTCACGGTCACGAAGCTGTTCAACAACTTCAACAGCGGGGACTTCCGCAACCCCTGCACGTAACCGCTTCTCAGCCCTTCACGGCGCCCGCGAGGCCCCCGACGATCTGCCGCTCGGCGAACACGAACACGGCGAGCGACGGGAGCATCGAGAGCGCCGTGAAGGCGAAGATCCGGGCGACGTCCTGGGAGTACTGCGTCTGGAAGGTGGCCACGCCGAGCGGCAGCGTGAAGTGGTTGGAGTCGTTGAACACCAGCAGCGGCAGCAGGTAGTGGTTCCAGCTGGTGACGAAGGCCAGGATGCCCACGGTGCTCAGCGCCGGACGCGAGAGCGGCAGCAGGATGCGCCAGAAGAACCCGAGCCGGGTGGCGCCATCGACGACGGCGGCGTCCTCGAGCTCTGACGGGATCGCGCGCATGAACGGCCGCAGGATCACGATCGTGATCGGCAGCGAGAACGCCGCCTCGGGCAGGCCGACGCCCAGCGGGTTCTCCAGCAGGCCCATGCGGCGCAGCTGCAGGTAGAGCGGCAGCGACGCGACCGCGAGCGGGAACAGCAGGCCGATGGTGAACAGCGTGTAGATGGCCTCGCGGCCGCGGAACGTGTAGCGCGAGAGCGCGAACGCGGCCATCGCGCCCAGCCCGACCGCGAGTACCGTGGCCATGCCGGCGATCAGCGCGCTGTTGCCGAGGAAGCGCCAGAACGAGCCCGACGACAGGATCGCCTTGTAGTTGCCCCACACCCACGGGTGCGGCAGCCCGGTGGCCGACTCGTTGATCTGCGCGCTGGTGCGGAAGCCGCCGAGCGCGACGAACAGCAGCGGCACGACCGTGATCGCCACGATCGCGAATGCGGTGGCGTAGGTGACCGAGAGCCCGGCGCGGCGGCGCCGGCGGGCCCGGCGGGCGGCGGGAGCGGCGAGCGCGGCCACTAGCGGCCGCCCCCGCAAATACGTCGGGTTCTCGCGGGCCCCCGCCGCGCCGGTTGCGGCCGCGAGCGACCCACCGTATTCACGGGGACGACCACTAGGCCCCCACCATCCGGGTCACCGCGCCGGCCGTGTCGCGCCGCAGCGCGAAGCGCTGGTAGAGCAGCGCGAACACGAAGCAGATCACGAACAGCACGACCGCCACCGCGCTGCCGTAGCCGAACTCGTAGCGCCGGAAGCCGCGGTCGATCAGGTAGGTGGCCATCGTGGTCGACGCGCCGGCCGGGCCGCCCAGGGTCATGATCCACACGAGGTCGAACAGCTGCAGCGAGCCGATCACGCCGAGGAAGGCCCAGACGCGGATCGTGGGGGCGAGCAGCGGCAGCGTGATGTAGCGCGTCGCCTCCCATGGCCGCGCGCCGTCCAGCAGCGCCGCCTCGCGCAGCTCGCCCGGGATCCCCTGCAGCCCGGCCAGCAGCAGGATCACCCCGAAGCCGATGTACTTCCAGGTGATCACCACGAACAGGACGTAGAGGACGATCGAGCCGTCGGCCAGCCACTGGTGCACCAGCCCGCCGAGCCCGACCGCCTTGAGCAGCTCGTCGACGAACCCGCCGGGCTGCAGCATGAGCAGCCAGATCACGGCCGTGATCGCCTCCGACAGCACGTAGGGCGCGAACACCACCAGCCGCAGCAGCGCCCGCCCGCGGATGCGCCGGTTGAGCAGCAGCGCCAGCCCGATGCTCACCGGCATCTGCACCACCAGCGTCAGCGCGACGAAGATCAGGTTGTGCAGGACCGCGTGCTGGAACACGCTGTCCGACAGCGCCTGCCGGTAGTTGTCCAGCCCGACCCACTGCAGCGGCCCGAAGCCGTTCCAGGAGTGCACGCTGTAGTAGGCGGCGACGACGATCGGCGCGAGCACGAAGGTGACGAACAGCACCAGCGCCGGCCCGAGCAGCAGCAGCAGCTCCAGCCGCCGCCGCGCGCGCCGGCCGACCCGCGCGCGCGCCGCGGGCACCGCCGCGACGACCGCGCGCGGCGGCGCCTCGGCGATGCCCTGAGCTTCCTCGATCATGCGTGACCGCCCCCGAACCTACGGCGGGTTCTCGACGGTTGCCGCCGCGAGCGACCCCCCGTAGCTCCGCGGACGATCACTGAACCGACTTGGGCACCGAGTCGGCGGAGCCCTGCCCGGCGAAGAAGTCGGCCACGGCGTCGTCGAGCGCCTGGCCCGGCGCGGTGGGCAGCGCGATGTCGAAGTACGTCTGGATGTAGGACGCGTTCTTGGAGTAGTCCAGGACGTCCTTGACCGCGGGGATCTTGATCGCCGACGCGGCGGCGGGGTTGGCGGGCAGCGAGGCGGCGCCGGACTCCACCAGCTTCTTCTGGACGCCCGGGGAGTCGATGTAGCGCAGGAAGTCGGCGCACGCCGCCGTGCCCTTGGTGGTGCAGGAGAACCCGTCACCGCCGCCGAGCGCGACGTTCGGATCGCCCTTGCCGCCCGGGACGGAAGGGAAGGGGAACCAGCCGAGCTTGTCGTTGAGCTTCTTGTCGGAGGTCAGCGCGGCCATCGTGCCGGGCTCCCAGTCGCCCTGCAGCTCCATCGCCGCCTTGCCGTTGGCCACCATGCCGGCCGAGCTGCCCGCGCCCTGCTGCGCCGGGGTGCCGAGGAAACCGGTCTGGAAGGGCTTGGTGGAAAGGAACGCCTGCGTGTCGGCGCCCGCCTTGGTGAAGCACGGGTCGCTGAGCTGCTGGGCCTTCATCGAGGACTTCAGCACGCTCGTCGGGCACTCGCGCACGGCGAAGTACTCCCACCAGAAGGCGTCGGGCCAGCGGTCCTTGGAGCCGATGGCGATCGGCGCGACGCCGCTCTGCTTGAGCTTGGCCACGTCGGCGTCGAGGTCGGCCATCGTCTTCGGCGGCTGGTCGATCCCCGCTTTCTGGAAGAGGTCCTTGCGGTACCAGAAGCCGACGACGTGCAGGTCGAACGGCACCCCGTACTGGCGCCCGTTGACCTGCCAGCCGGCCGCGGCCGGGCCGATCTGCTTGATCCAGCTCTGCGTGAGCGGCGTGAGGTCCATGAGCTTGCCGGACTGCACCTGCGTGGCCTCCTGGCCGCCGCCCCACTGCTGGTAGACCTCGGGCGGGTCGTTGGACTGCAGGGCGAGCGGCACCTTGGTGGTGAACTGCTCGTTCTGGATCGGCTGGACCTTGATCGTCACCTTGGGATGGGTTGCGTGATAGGAGTCGGCCACGCCCTGCCAGACGCCCTTGAGGGGGTCGGAGGTGCCGTTGTGCCACCACGTCAGGGTCACTGGCCCGGAGGCGGCGGATGCGGCCTTCTGGTTGTCGGAGCCGTTGCTCCCGCACGCGGCTGTCACGGCGGCCGCCGTACCGACGACGACGGCGAGAACGCCGCGCGATCCGATCCTGCGCATGTCGGTCCTCTCTCCTGAAAAGACGAAGTCCCGCGCTCAGTCTGCGCCTCGCCGGGACTTTTGTCAAACGTTGTCGATAACGTTTTATACAGGTATGCTCCCGGGCATGCAAACGAGGTCCCGGGTCACCATCCGCGACGTCGCGGAGCAGGCTGGGGTGTCCGTGGCCACGGTTTCCAAGGTCATCAACGACCGCTACGGCGTGGCCGCCGACACCTACGCCAAGGTGCGCGCCGTGATCGCGGAGCTGGGCTATGAGGCCAGCATCGTGGCGCAGAGTTTGCGCAATCACCGCACGAACGTGATCGGGATCCTGGTGGCGGACATCGAGCCGTTCAGCGCGGAGTTGCTCAAAGGCGCGGCGAAGGCGATGGCCGGCACCGGCTTCGAGCTCGTGGTCTACTCGGCGGGCGGCCGCGCGGGCGACCGCGTGGGCTGGGAGCAGCGGTATCTGTCGCGGCTGAGCGGCACGCTGGTCGACGGCGCGATGATCGTCACGCCGACCGTGGTCGACGTCCAGTACGGCGCCCCGGTCGTCGCGGTCGACCCGCACACCGGCTCCTCGACGCTGGCCACCGTCGACTCCGACAACCTGCGCGGCGCGGAGCTGGCGGTCGAGCACCTGCTGGCGCTCGGCCACCGCCGGATCGCCATGGTCACCGGGCGGCCGGACCTCGAGTCCGCCGCGCGGCGCGAGCGCGGCTACCGCGACGCGCTGACCACCGCCGGCCTCGGCGTGGACGAGGCGCTGCTGGAAGTTGGCGCGTACGAGGCGGCCGAGTCCGCCCAGGCCACGAAGCGGCTGCTCGCGCTGCCCGACCCGCCGACCGCGATCTTCGCCGCCAACGACACGTCCGCGATCGCGGTCATCGCCGTCGCCCTCCAGCTCGGCGTGCGCGTGCCCGAGGACCTGTCCGTGGTCGGGTTCGACAACGTCTCCGAGTCCGCCCTGTGCTCGCCGCCGCTGACCACGGTCGAGCAGCGCATCCACGAGATGGGCGCGCAGGCGATGGCGATGCTCGTGCGGCTCATCCGCGGCGAGGCCGTGGAGCAGACGCACGTCACGCTGGACACCCGGCTCGTCGTCCGCGCGACGACCGCGGAGCGGCGCGGGTGACCGCGCCGGCCGAGGCGGACCGCTGGCGCGACCCGGCGGCGACCACGGCCGAGCGGGTGGCGGACCTGATGGCGCGGATGTCGCTGCGCGAGAAGGTCGCCCAGCTCTATGGCGTGTGGGTGGGGCTGGACGCGGCCCGCGGCGAGGTCGCGCCGCACCAGCACGAGCACGCGGCGGCGCCCGACTGGCCGGCGGTGGTCCGCGATGGCATCGGGCAGCTCACGCGGCCGTTCGGGACCGCGCCGGTGGAGCCGGGCATCGGCGCGCGCGGGCTGGCGCGCACCCAGCGCCAGATCATGGCCGCCGGCCGGCACGGCATCCCGGCGCTCGTCCACGAGGAGTGCCTCACCGGCCTGGCCGCCTGGCAGGCCACGATCTTTCCGTCGCCGTTGTGCTGGGGCGCGAGCTTCGACCCGGGGCTGGTCGAGCGCATGGCGCGCTGTATCGGCGACTCCATGCGCGCGCTCGGCGTCCACCAGGGGCTCGCGCCGGTGCTCGACGTCGTGCGCGACCTGCGCTGGGGGAGGGTGGAGGAGACGATCGGCGAGGACCCGTGGCTGGTGGGGACGATCGGCGCGGCGTATGTCCGCGGGCTCGAGTCCGCCGGCGTGGTGGCCACGTTGAAGCACTTCGCCGGCTACTCGGCCTCGCGCGGCGGGCGCAACCTGGCGCCGGTCTCGGTGGGGCCGCGGGAGCTGGCCGACGTGCTGCTGCCGCCGTTCGAGCTGGCATTGCGGGCGGGTGCGCGGTCGGTCATGAACGCCTACGTGGACCTCGACGGCGTGCCGGCGGCGGCCGACCCGGCGCTGCTGACCGACCGGCTGCGCGGCGAGTACGGCTTCGCCGGCACGGTGGTGGCGGACTACTTCTCGGTCACGTTCCTGGAGACGCTGCACGGCGTGGCGGGCTCGCCCGGGGAGGCGGCGGGGCTGGCGCTGGCCGCCGGGATCGACGTCGAGCTGCCCACGGTGAGCGCGTTCGGCGCGCCGCTGCTGGAGGGGGTCGCGGCGGGCGCGGTGGACGAGCGGCTCGTGGACCGCGCGGCGGCCCGCGTGCTCGCCCAGAAGTGCGAGCTCGGGCTGCTCGACGCGGGCTGGGCGCCGCCCGCCGGGCCCGTCGAGCTCGACCCGCCGGAGGCCCGCGCGCTGGCCCGGGACCTGGCGCGGCGCTCGATCGTCCTGCTGGCCAACGACGGCACGCTGCCGCTCGCGCCGGGCCGCCGGGTCGCCGTGGTCGGCCCGCGGGCGGACGCGCCGAACGCGCTGCTCGGCTGCTACTCGTTCCCGGTCCACGTGGGGGTGCACCACCCGGACGTGCCGGCGGGCGTCGAGCTGCCGACGGTGCTGGAGGCGCTGCGGGCCGACTTCGAGGTGACGTACGCGAGCGGCGGCGGGGTGGTGGAGGCGAGCGACGAGGAGATCGCCGCGGCTGCCGCGGCGGCGCGTGACGCGGACGTCTGCGTCGCCGTGCTGGGCGACGAGTCCGGGCTGTTCGACCGCGGCACGTCCGGCGAGGGGCGCGACGCGACCGGCCTGTGCCTGCCCGGCCGCCAGGAGGCGCTGCTCGAGGCGCTGCTGGCCACCCGCACCCCGGTCGTGCTCGTGCTGCTGGTCGGCCGCCCGTACGAGCTCGGGCGCCAGATCGACCGCCTGGCCGCCGCCGTCTGCGCGTTCTTCCCCGGCGAGGAGGGGGCGCGCGCGCTGGCCGACGTGCTCGCCGGCCGCGCCGATCCCGGCGGCCGGCTGCCGGTGCACTTCCCCGGCGACGGCGAGCCGCAGCCGGCGACCTACCTCGGGCCGAAGCTCGCGCAGCAGCGGCCGCTGCTTGCGTTCGGCCACGGCCTGTCCTACGCGCCGGCGACCTGGCTGGGGATCGAGGGCGGCGGGTGCTGGCGCACGGGCGGCACGGTCGAGGTCGCCGTCACGCTGCGCAACGCCGCCGCGATCGCGGTCTCCGAGGTGGTGCAGGTCTACCTCCACGACCCGGTCGCGGAGGTGACCCGCCCGGTCCAGCAGCTGATCGCCGCGCAGCGCGTCGACCTCCCGCCCGGCGAGCGGCGCCGGGTCGCGTTCACGCTGCACGCCGACCTCACCGCGTTCACCGGCCGCGACGGGCGCCGGATCGTCGACCCGGGCGCGGTGGAGCTGCGCGTGGGCGCCTCCAGCGCCGACATCCGCGCGACGCTGGCCTGCCAGCTCACCGGCCCGCGGCGCGAGGTCGGCTTCGACCGGGTCCTCGCGGCGCGGGTGAGCTGCGTCAGCGCGTGACCGCGATCGTCACGTCGCCCTCTGCGACCTCCAGGCCGTCGTCGGCCCGCACGTGGAGCGTGTGGGTGCCGGTCTGGTGCGGGCTGGGCCGCCAGGTCACGGTGCCGCTGGCCCGGTCGAAGCGCGCGCCGCTGGGCAGGCCCTCGACCGTGTAGCCGACGTCGTCGCCGTCCGGGTCGGTGGCGACGACGAACTCCAGGCGGTCGCCCGCGGCCACGCTCTGCGCGTCCGCCAGCACCGGCGCGCGGTTGGCGCGGTGGAAATAGGCGTGGTAGGCCGTGCGGTCGTCGATGTAGAACGGCCGCAGCGGCAGCCCGGCGACGGTGAACTGCATCGGGTCGTCGCCGTCGGCCGGCGCGATCGAGTCGCTCAGGTCGGCGTCGAGCGTGAACTGCTGGTAGTCGGTGGCGTCGCTGAGCGCGACCATCGGCACCGGGCCGTAGGCGATGCTCTGGGTCAGCCGCGGCTGGTCGAGCGTCTTCTCCACCCGCAGGCTGAACGGCGCGGCGACCGCGATCACGTCGCCGGTGCTCCAGTGGCGGCGCAGCCGGACGTAGGTGCCCGGCCGGGCGCTGACGTGCTCGCGCCGGCCGTTGACCTTGACCTCGAAGCCCTCCTGCGCCCAGTAAGGCACCCGCAGGTGGATGTCCAGGCGGCCGTGGCCCTTCACCTTGATCAGCACCGTGCCGCTCGGGTCCGTCGGGTAGTCCGTCGTCTGCTTGAGCGTGAACCCGCGCTCGGGCCAGTGCAGCGTCGACGGCATGTAGAGGTTGACGTAGAGCGCCCGCTCGTCGACCGAGCGGAAGTAGATCGAGTCCTGGAACTTCGTGTGGGTCTCCAGCCCGGTCCCGCCGCAGCAGGTGCCGAGGTTGCCGTAGCTGCGCCGCGACCCCGGCGCCATCGGGACGAAGTAGGTCAGCAGCGGGTTCGTGGGGCTGTCCGTGTTCTGGCGCGAGGCCAGGATCTGCCCGTACAGCGCGCGCTCGTAGTACTGCATGTACGCCGGGTCGCCGGTGTGGAAGAACAGGCTCCGGCTGAGCTTGAGCATGTTGTAGACCGGGCAGGTCTCGGCGTTGTTGCCGTTGATCGTGGCCGCGATCACGTCGCGCGCGCCGAAGATCTCGCCGCTGCCGGCCATGCCGCCGTCGGTGTAGGTGCGGTGGTTGACCACCATGTCCCAGAAGTTCTCGGCGGCCGCGTAGAACTCGGGCTCCCCGGTCTGCTCGAAGATCTGCAGGTAGCCCTGGAACTGCGGGATGTGCTGGTTGGCGTGCTTGCCGTTCAGCGCGTCGGTGTTCGCCGCGGTCGCCTCGAAGAGCGCGGTGTTGATGAAGCACTTGGCGGTCTCCAGGTGCTTCTCGTCGCCGGTCAGGGCGTAGAGGTCGGCCAGCACGACCGGCATCGCGTTGTACTCGCCGGCGATGTAGATGCTCCACATCCGGTCCAGCTGGGCGCGCGGGAGCTTGGCGAGCCGGCTGTGCGCCCAGGCGGCCATGCCGAGCACGATGTCGAGCGCCTGCCGGTTGTGCGTGTGCAGATACGCGTCCAGCAGGCCGCGCATGATCATGTGGCACGTGTACCAGGGCGCCCAGATCGTCGGGTACGTGGCGTACTGCTCGAGCAGGATGTACTGGGTCTCGGGGTAGGCGGCGAGGTAGCCCGGGTAGCTCGGCCCGTCCGCGCCGGCGACGACGGTCGCGTCGCGGCCGGCGGGCGAGGAGTCCGTGACAGTGTTGCCGCCGGCCTCGTCGAAGCGGTAGGACGCCACGTCGCCGGCGCCGGCCGCGCCGCCGGCCAGCGCCGCGACGTCGCCCGCGCTCAGCGCGCGCCCGTAGATCTGGAAGTCGTCGACCGCGCCCTTGAGCAGCGGGTCGCCGTACTGCGAGCGGCCGATCCAGTTGTTGGCCGTGGTGCCGAGGCTGGACGGCGTCAGCGTCATGGCGGAGTTGCTCGCCACCGCCGCGCCGTCGACGTAGAGCGTGCCGGTGCCGCCGGCGAGCGTGAACGCGACGTGCGTCCACCGGCCGGTGGGCAGCTGGGTCGAGGAGGTGACGCGCTGCTCGGCGCCCGAGCCGCCGGTGGTGATGGCGAAGCGCGGGCCGCGGCCGTCGTTGACGGTCAGGTACAGATTGCGCGTCGTGCCCGAGCCGAAGTCGAACAGCCGCGAGTAGGCGCTCGTGGCGTCGAGGTTGACCCACAGCGCGACGGTGAAGTCCGTGAGCGTGCTCACGACGTTCGCCGGCAGCTGCACGTACTGGTTGCCGCCGTCGAGCCTGACGGCGCCGCCGAGCCTGCCCGGGACCCGCGTGGCGGTCGGGTGGGAGCCCACCTGCGCGGCGAGCGCGTCCTGGCACTCGCCCAGCGCGCCGACCATGTAGTCGAGCTTGTCCTTGTACGCGTCGCCGGCGCCGCCCGCATAGGCCAGCGCGAGCGCGCTGAGGAAGTGCCCGCAGTAGTGGCCGCGCAGGTTGCCGTCCGCGGTCTCCCAGCCGCCGGGCGGCTGGGCGCCCTTGGTGTCCAGGCCGGCGTTCGTGCGGAACACGGCGAGCATCCGGTCCGCGGAGTAGGAGCCGAGGAAGTTGAGGATGCGGTCGCGGTTCTCCGCGAACAGGCTCTCCCCGAGCTTCACGCGCGGGTTGTCGAACGGCTCGATCACCCAGCTCGCCGGGACCGGCAGCTTGGCCGGGTAGCGGCCGGGTCTCGCCGCGGCCGCGGCCGCCGCGCGCGCGGTCGTGGTGCCGAGAGCGGACGGCGCCGCCGCCGCCACCGCGCCCAGCTGCAGCAGTTGCCGCCGGCTGATCTGCGTCTGCATGACTGCCTCCCTTGGGCCGCGGCAGAGCCAACCCCGCTCGGCTTCCCCTGCCCGCGGCCAATCCCCTCGCTGATTGGGCCACAGCCGATGTTAACGTTCACATTCGGGCTGTCAAGGGCCCGTCACCACACCGGCCGGGCGCGGGCGCCGACCCCGAACGCGGCCAGCACGCGCCGGAACGCGTCCACGTCGGCGTCGCCCACCGCCGCACGCAGCTCGGCCTCCATCCGGTGGCTCTCGGCCAGCGCCGCCTCGCGCACGGCGAGCCCGCGGGCGGTCAGCGTGAGCCGCGTGGCCCGCCGGTCGGTGGGGTGCGGCTCGCGCGTGAGGAAGCCGCGCGCCTCCATCTCGTCGACCACCTTGATCGCCGCCTGCTTGGTCACGCCGAGCCGCTCGGCCAGCGCGGTGAGCTCGAGCGGCGCCTCGGCCAGCGCGCGGATGACGAACCCGAACGGCGCCCGCATGTCGTCGATGCCGGCCGCGGCCACCGCGGTGTTCAAGCGGTCGGTCACCAGCCGGGTCGCGCCCACGACGAGGATCGCGAAGTCCGGCGCTTGCGAGGTAGTTCGCTTTAGTTTACGATTCGCCACAGCGAACGAAAGGATACTGCAGATGCCGGTCATCACCCCCGAGGACGCCCCGACCTTCGACGCCGGCGGCGCCACCATCACCGGGCTGGCGTCGCCCTCGCGCGGCGCCGCCGACACCGCGGCCTGGCGGGTCCGCTTCGCCGCGGGCCACGCCTCGCCGCCGCACTCGCTCGACCGCGAGGAGGTCTTCGTCGTGCTCTCCGGCGCGCTCACCGCCCGCTATGACGGCCACGCCGAGACCGCGCCGGCCGGCGGCGCGCTGATCGTGCCCGCGGGCCCCGAGTTCTCCCTCGTGGCCGCGGACGGCCCCGCCGAGGCGGTGTGCTCGTTCCCGGTCGGCGGCACCGCGCGGCTCGACGGCGAGCGGATCACGCCGCCCTGGGCGGTCTAGCGTCAGCCAACGGTGCCCGGGTCGACGCCGGCGGCGGGTGGTTCGCGACGGCCCCGGCGCGCCCGGCAGCCTGCGAGGGTGGTCGAATCGCTCTCACCGCCGGCCGGTTCGCTCATCGCCGGCCGCGATCGACCGTCCGACCGGCGCGCGTGTCGCCTACGTCGGGCTGAGGCCGACGAACCC
>JAICUS010000198.1 GCA_025935735.1 Solirubrobacteraceae bacterium
AGCTTGAGGCCCATCTCCTCGGTGATGACCTCGCCGCCCGTGAGGATCGCGATGTCCTCGAGCATGCGCTTGCGGCGGTCGCCGAAGCCCGGCGCCTTGACGGCCACGCCGGTGAACGTGCCGCGGAGCTTGTTGACGATGAGGGTGGCCAGCGCCTCGCCCTCGACGTCCTCGGCGATGATCAGCAGCGGGCGGCCCGACTGGATGACCTGCTCGAGCACGGGCAGCAGGTCGCGGACCGAGCCGATCTTCTGGTTGGCGATGAGGATGTACGGATCCTCGAGCACCGCCTCCATGCGCTCCTGGTCGGTGGCCATGTAGGGCGAGATGTAGCCCTTGTCGAACTGCATGCCCTCGGTGAACTCGAGGTCCATGCCGAACGTCTGGCCCTCCTCGACGTTGACCACGCCGTCCTTGCCGACCTTGTCGATGGCGTCGGCGATGACGTCGCCGATCTCCTCGTCGCCGGCCGAGATCGTGGCCACGCGGGCGATCTGATCCTTGCCCGAGATCTCCTTGGACTGCTCGCGGATGTGATCCACGACGCTGTCGACGGCGATCTCGATGCCGCGCTTGAGGCCGAGCGGGTTCGCGCCCGCCGCGACGTTCTTCAGGCCCTGGCGGACGATCGCCTGGGCGAGGACCGTGGCGGTCGTCGTGCCGTCGCCGGCGACGTCGTTCGTCGCGGTCGCGACCTCGCGCACGAGCTGCGCGCCCTGGTTCTGGAAGACGTCCTCGACCTCGATCTCACGAGCGATGGTCACGCCGTCGTTGGTGATCGTCGGGGCGCCGAACTTCTTGTCGAGCACCACGTAGCGGCCGCGCGGGCCGAGCGTCACCTTGACCGCGTTCGCGACAGCGTCGACGCCCTGCTCGAGCGCCTTGCGCGCGTCGACGTCGTACTTCAGTTCCTTGTGAGCCATGTGTTCCAGTTCTCCTTGAGAAGTCTCAGCCGGCGACCTTGGCGAGGACGTCGGACTCGCGCAGGACCAGGAGGTCCTCGCCCTCCACGGTGATCTCGGTGCCGCCGTACTTGGAGTACAGGACCTCGTCGCCCTCGCTGACGTCGAGAGGCACGCGCTTGCCGTTGTCGTCGAGCTTGCCGTCGCCGACCGCCAGGACCTTGCCCTTCTGGGGCTTCTCCTTGGCCGTGTCGGGAAGGACGATGCCGGAGGCGGTGGTCGCCTCCTCCTCGACGGCCTTGACGATCAGGCGATCGCCCAGGGGCTTGAGCTTCATTGAGTGACCTCCACTCAGATCGGTACCAGCGTCTGCGCCTGGCACTCTCCATCGGGGAGTGCCAACGTCCGACCATGATACGACGACCTGCGCGATCGTCAAGAGGTGGTTGGCACTCTTTTCGCGAGAGTGCCAACGCGCGGGGCGTGACGGCGTGCCGGGATCGGCGAACTGCGGCTGGGTAGGGGAGCGAGAGCCCTGGCCGCCGCGCGCGGTGATCGTTCCCGTCGCGCCCGCCGAGGCGGTTGTCACCTTAGGCGGGGCATTGCCCGACACACTTTACACCGGATTCCCTGAGCAAAGCCGTGCGTGGTCGGATGCGGTCGATCCGATCGCCCGCGGCCAGATATCGCGCACACTCGACCCTTGCGACCGACCCAAGGCCGACCGCTTCCCTACCCAGCCAGCCGTACGCCGGCTCCGGCACGCCGCCCCAAGCGGGCGCTGCTCAGTTCTGTGCGCCGCCGACGCCGCGGAGGCGATCTTGGAAGTCCGGCGGGTTCTCGACGATCTGCGAGAAGCGCACGACCGTGACGGTGTCGTCCAGGGCGACGTCGCGGTCGTAGATCTGCTTGAGGAAGTGGACGAGCTCCTCGGTGCGGCGGAACTCGGGATTGTCGTGCTCGATCTCGCGCGGGGACAGGTCCTTGACCCGCTTGACCTCGACGCTGTCGATCACCGCGTGGAAGAGCTTCTCGCGCGGCGAGTACTGGTAGCCCACGGTGACCAGCACGACCTGGTTCTTCCGGTACTTGTGCCGCTTGTCGCCGAGCCGGATGGTGGCGGTCTTGCGGCCGCGCTTCATCTGGTCCGCGAACACCGTCGAGTAGAAGTTGAGGACCTGCACGGTGCGGCAGACTAGCGACCGGACGGCATCTTGGACAGCAGGCGCTCGATCAGCGCCCGCTCGCCGGGGTAGCTGAGCTGCGACTGCGCGCTCGCCAGCGCGATCCAGCGGGCGTCGTCGACCTCGTGGTCGTGGTCATCCGTCGACCCCTCGACGTACTCGCAGAGGAAGAAGTGGACGGTCTTGCGCACCCGCCGGCCGCCGCGCCGGTAGGTGTAGCGGACGTCGCCCAGCGGCCCGCGCACGTTGGCCACGACCCCCGTCTCCTCGCGCACCTCGCGCGCCGCCGCCTGCTCGGGCGTCTCGCCCGCCTCCATCCCGCCCTTGGGCAGCCCGGTGACCCGCTTGCCCGTGGGCGTGATGACGAGCAGCTCCTCGCCGCGGATGACGACGCCGCCGTAGGAGGTCTCGAGCTCAATAGACATAGTTGCGCAGGGCGTCGGGGTCGCGCACGACCAGGCGCCCGCGGCCCTGGGCGATCACGCCGGCGCGCTCCAGGGAGGCGAGAAAGCGCGACGCGGACTCGCGCGAGGAGCCCGCGAGCATCGCCACGTCGGCCTGGGTGGCGGTGATCGGCACCTCGTCGTCGGCGACGCCCTCGGCCCGGGCCTGCTCGACCAGCTGAGAGAGGACGTTGGCCACCCGGCTCTGGACGGTCTGGAAGGACTGGCTGGCCAGCCGCTCGTTGGTGGCCCGCAGGCGGCGCGAGAGCGCGACCGCGAGCGCCACCGCCAGCTCGGGGCGCTGCAGCATCAGCCGCCGCATGTCCGGGCCGAGGATGGCCAGCGCCTCGACGTTGTCGATCGCCTCGATGGTCGCGGAGCGCTCCTCGTCGTCGAACATCGCCAGCTCGCCGAAGATGTCGCCCGGGCCGAACGTCGCCAGCGCGATCTGGCGGCCGTCGGCGTGCTCGCGGATCGCCCGCGCGTGGCCGGAGCGGACGAGGTAGCACGTGTTCGAGCTGTCGCCCTCGCGGAAGACGGTCTCGCCGGCGGCGAAGCGGCGCGGGTGCGACAGCGAGGCGATCTGCCGCAGGTCGGCCAGCGAGAGGTCGGCGAAGACGGGGACGCGGGCGAGCAGCTCCGCGGGGTCTTGGGCGCTCGCCGTCATCCCCGTTGGAATACCACGGCGACGACGGCGACACACGTGCCGGGGCCGCTTACGCCATGTCGAGGGCCTGCTCGCGGCGGCGGCGGACGACGAGCCGGCCGGCGAGCGCGGCCGCGCCGGCCAGCAGGCCGAGTGGGACGCAGACGGCGAGCACGACGAGCGCGACGCCGAGGCTCACCTCGAGCACGCGCCCGGCGTCGTGCAACGCGTCGCCGGGCGTCCAGCTCGATCCGTGGGCGGCCGCGGCGGGGTGCCTGCGGGTGCCGGTGATCGTCAGGTCGACCGTCGCGTAGGACACCTCGTGGTCGAGCGCGGCGACGCGCCGCTGCCGGACGACGATGCGGTGCTCGGCCCGCTGGAGCTGGCTGCGCAGGGCGGCGCGCTCCTTCTCGGTCGTGGCCGCGGCCAGCCGCTTGCGCAGCCCGTCGCGGTCGGCACGGGCGTCCTTGACCGCCGCCCGCAGCGCGGCGCGCTGGTCGGTCAGGTCCTCGGCCGCCTGCGAGCGGGCCTTGACGTGGGCGAGCCGGGAGAGCTGGGCGAGCGCGTCGGGCAGCTGGGCCGACGGCACCTTGAGCTCGAGCGAGGCGGACGCGTGGCGGTCGGTGGCGGTGACATTGGAGCTCTGGACGTAGCCGCCGAGCCGGTCGGCCACGCGGATCGCCCGGTCGGACACGGAGCTCACGTTGTCGACCGGGGTCGCGAGCGTCAGCTGGGCGTCCTGGCGCACGGCGCGGTGAACGCCGGCGTCCTCGATGGGACCGCCCGGGTTGGCGAGGTTGCGCGGCGCGGCGGCCTTCGAGGCGGAAGAGCCGGACGAGCCGCTCGCCGACATCGAGCCGCCACCGCTGCTGCTGCCGCTCACGCCGCCGCTGCTCGGGTGCGCGACCGCGATCAGCGCGACGACGACGAGCGCCACGCCGGCCAGCGCGCCCACGGGGGCGAGGTTGGCTCGCAGCAGCGCGAACGGCGCGACATACCAGGCCGGGGCGGCGTCCGGGAAGCGCCGGGCCACGCGGCCGTCGAGCCGGGCGGTCCACTCGGGGTCGGGGACCGGGCGCGTCGCGCGCACGAGCGCCTCGAGGTCGTAGAGGTCAGGCATCGAGGGACTCCCGGAGCTTGGTCATGGCGCGGTGCAGCAGGGTGCCGGCGTTGGTGGCGCTGACGCCGAGGACGGCGGCCAGCTCGGCGTTGGACAGCCCGCCGTGGTACTTGAGGGCGATCACCTCGCGCTCGCGGGCGCCGAGGCGGCCGAGGGCCCGCCGGACCGCCTCGCGCTGCAGCGCCAGCTCGGCCCGCTCCTCCGGATCCGGCTCCTCCTCGCGCGGGGGGACCTCCGCCGTGGCGGCGCGCTTGCGGCGCCGCAGCTCGTCCAGCGCGGCGTTGCGGGCGATGCCGAACAGCCACGCGCGCGGGGTGCCGCGGCGGGCGTCGTAGCGGTTGCGCTTGCGGTAGGCGCGCTCGAACGCCTGCGCCGTCACGTCCTCGGCGCCGACGTCGTGGCGCAGCAGCGTGGCGGCGTAGGCGTACACGTCGTCGCGCGTCTCGCGATAGAGGGCGTCGAAGTCGAGCGCCGCCGTCACGGGAACGTCGAGGGTGGTGGCCGTCACACCCGTACTACGACGCTCGCGGGAATCCATCACACGCAGCATCGCTAGTTTGTCGGCGACCATGCCGCACGTGCTGCTCGCCGCCCTGCTCGCCGCCGCCACCGGCCCGTGGGCGACGGTCAACGTGTGCGACACCGCCAAGCACCCGGACGCGATCGGCATCCGCGCCTCGATGCCCGGCTTCCCGAAGCACGCGCGGCTGGCCATGCGCTTCCGGGTGCAGTACCGCACGGACTCCGGTGCGTGGACCGACGTCGCCGGCGCCGACTCCGGCTGGCGCGCGCTCGGCCGGGGCCACGGGGTCCCCGTCGAGTCGGGCTGGAGCTTCACCTTCGCCCACTCGGCGAACGCGGTCACGCTGCGCGGCGAGGTGCGCTTCCGCACCCGGCGCCCCGGTTCCGCACCGCGCTTCACGGAGCTGCCGACCACCGCCGGCCACCGCTCCAGCGCCGGGGCGGACCCACCCGGCTACTCGGCTGCGAACTGCACGCTCGGCAGCTAGGTACCGGCGACCGCGCCTACGACGGATTCTCGCGGGCCCCCGCCGCCTCTGCCGGCACCCGACGACCGCACACGTACCACCCAGTATGCGAGCGGCTCGCCGCGCGCCGGCAGAGACGACGGTTGCTGCCGCGAGCGATCCGCCGTAGCCACGCTCACCGGCACGCGAAGAGCCGCGGGTCGTTCGTGATCACCCCGGTGACCCCGAGACGCTCGAGCCGGCCGATCCGCGCCGGCTCGTCGACCGTCCAGGCGTAGAGCTCGCCGCCGGCGCCGCGCACGGTGCGCACGAGCCGGGGCGTGACGAGCGCCCAGTGGGCCATCAGCGCGTCGCAGCGGCCGGCGGCGTGGTGGCGGGCGTAGGCGGCGGGGAGGCGGGCGCGGAAGACGCCGAGCCCGACGTACGCGGGCACCTTGGTCAGCGGCGAGGCCAGCCAGTCGCGCCTGACGCGGGGGACCGACCAGCCGAGCCGCAGCGCCGGCTCCAGCGCGCGCAGCGCCACCAGCGAGCGCATCCAGTTGGAGGAGATCAGCGTGCGCTCGACCAGCCCGTGCGCGCGCAGCGCGTCCAGCACCCGCGCCTCGTAGCCGGGCAGCTTGAGGTCGACGTCGAGCTCGACGTCGGCGAACGGGCCCGAGGCGAGGTGCGCGAGCCCCTCCTCCAGCGCCGGCGCGCCCGCGGCGTGCCCGTAGTCGTGGGCGAGCACGAGCCGGCTGTCCGGATCGTCGCGGCGCTCGGGCAGCACGTCGAACTCGATCATGTCCACGCCGGCCGCCAGCGCCGCGTCGAAGGACGCCGCGGTGTTGCCCGGCACGATGAGGTCCGCGCCCTTGTGGCCGATCCGCCTCAGCGCTGGCATCGGGGACACCAGTATGTCGTCCGGTTGTCCTCCCACTGGCCGGCCGCCCGGATGCGCGACGCCTCGCCGCAGCGCGGGCAGGGCGAGCCGGCGTGGCCGTAGACGACCTTGAAGCGCTCGAGCATCCCGCCCTCGGCCGACTCGGCCATCCGCGGGCGCACCGCGCGCAGGATGGCCAGGACCTCCTCGTCGCTCACGTCGCCGGTGCGCCGCCAGGGATCGACCTGCGCGGCGAAGCAGCCCTCCGCCTTCCACAGGTTGCCGATCCCGGCGACGATGCGCTGGTCGATCAGCGCGTCGCCGATCGGCCGCGTCGGGTCGTCGGTGCGCAGCCGGCGCAGGATGCCGGCCTCGTCGAGCTCCGCCGCCAGGATGTCCGGGCCCAGCGCGGCCAGCCGCTGGTCGAACCGGGCGCGGGACGCGGTCATCAGCTCGAGCACGGGGCCGTTGAGCTGCCACACCTCGCGGCCGCCGCGGCGCACGGCCAGCCAGGTCCCGGCCGGCCGGCGCGGGGCGGGCGGGCCGATTTCCCGCACGCGCCACTGGCCCCGCATCCGCAGGTGCGAGTGGATGAGGAGGTCGCCCTCGAAGCGCAGGAAGAGGTGCTTGCCGTGCGCGTCGACCGCCGTCACCGCCCGCCCGGCGAGGCGCTGCGGCCAGCGGTCGCGGCCGAAGCGCGGGTGCGGGGTGGCGAGCTCGTCGGGGACGTGGCCCGCGAGCACCGGGCGGATCCGGTTGGCCGCGTGGTGGATCGTGTCGCCCTCGGGCACCCGGACTTGAGGGTACGATCGCCGCGCGACGATGCGCACCCGAGCCCTCACCGGTAGAGGTGAGTCTCCGGGGTTCCCCCGGGGGGACGACGTTCACCTGAGCAGTGCATCGCGTGCCGACCGGTGCGCCTGCGGGCACTACACGGCACGCACGACCAGAGCCGTCGGGGCGCATCGTCGTCGCCCGTGATCGCCGGCCGGCGGCAACTGGGTCACGAGCTGGCCGCGGCCTTCCTGGCCGGCTCGTGGGAGGCCGAGGCGATGGTTGCGCGCGGCCGGCGCGTGCTCGGCCGGCGGCCGGGCTGGCTGCGCGAGGTGGTGGACGAGACGCTGCTGGCCTACCACCGGCCGCCGTTGGACCGTCCGCGCGAGCTGGCGGCGTATGTCGCGATCGTGCTCGAGGAGCTGCCGCGGCCGCCGCGCCGGGCCCGGGTGCGCCGGCCGGCGCTCTTCGAGACGCGGATGCTCGGGTCGCCGTGGCCGGTGCCGCGGATCGACGCGCCCGGCGACCTGGCCGAGCGGCTGGAGCTCGACGCGGGGCAGCTCGCGTGGCTGGCCGACGTGCGGGGGCTGGAGCGCACCGCACCGGAGAAGGCGCGCAACTACCGCTACCTGCAGGTGCCGCGGAAGTCTGGCCCGCCGCGGGTGATCGAGCGGCCGAAGCTGCGGCTCAAGGAGATCCAACGGTGGATCCTGCGCGAGCTGCTGGTGTGGATCCCCGTCCACCCCGCCGCGCACGGGTTCGTCCGCGGGCGCTCGGCGATCACCCACGCGCGCGTCCACTCCGGGCGGCGGGTCGTGGTCCGGCTCGACCTCGAGGACTTCTTCGCCGGCGTGACCGCGGCGCGGGTGTACGGCATGTTCCGCACGGCCGGCTACCCCGAGGCGGTGGCGCACGCCCTCACCGGGCTGTGCACGAACGTCGTGCCGGCCGAGCACTCCGTGGCCGGCCACTACCGGCTGGCAAGACGGCTGGCCACGCCGCACCTGCCGCAGGGCGCGCCCACGTCGCCGGCGCTGGCCAACCTGGCGGCGTTCCGGCTCGACGCCCGCCTGGCCGGGCTCGCCCGCGAGCTGGGAGCGACGTACACCCGCTACGCCGATGACCTGGTGCTGTCCTGCGACCACCGGCTGCGGCTGCCGGTGGGGTGGATCGAGCGGATCGCCCGCGACGAGGGCTTCCGCGTGAACGCCCGCAAGACCCGGGTGATGTCGCGCGCCGGGCGCCAGACGGTCACCGGCATCGTCGTCAACGAGCGGCTGAACGTGCCACGGCCGGAGTACGACCGCCTGAAGGCGATCCTGCACCGCGGCGGCGAGGACCTGGACCTCGCGCACCTCGAGGGACGTGTGAGCTGGGTGGAGTCGCTGAACCCGGCCCGGGGCGCGAAGCTGCGCGCCCGCCTGGACGAGCTCAGGTCGTCAGCGTGAGCCGGCGCGGGCCGGCGCGGAAGCCGAGGTCGATCAGGCGCTCCTCGTAGGGCGAGCCGACGACGGGCTCGCCGTCGACGCGCTCGAGCCCCAGCCGGCGGATGCGGCCGCGCTTGACGCTGTCGGCCAGCGCGGCCAGCGAGGGCTCCACGCGCGGGTCGTCGGCCTCCACCAGCACCTGCAGGCCCTTGCCGCCGCGCTCGACGAACAGCACCGGCTCGGCGCCGGCCAGCACGACATAGGCGCCGGCCTGGCGGGCGGGCCGCCTTGGGGTCTCCGGCCACTTGAGCACGCCGCCGTAGGGCTGCGCGGGGTCGGTGGCGGCGAGCACGAGCGGCGGCGCGGCGTCGTCGTCGCGCTGCGCGCGCAGGCGCTCGACCGCGCCGGGCAGCGCGAACTGGGCGCCGCCGAGGCCCTCGACGAAGTAGCCGCGGCGGGCGACGCCGATCGTCTCCAGCGCGGCCAAGGAGTCGTAGAGCGAGGAGAAGCCGCCGGGGATGCCCTCGGCCAGCACCTGCTCGCGGGTGACGATGCCGTAGCGCTCCAGCAGCAGCTCGGCCTGGGCGCGGCGGCGCCGCGCGGGATCGTCATCGGCGTGAAAAAGGGCAGTGGTGAGCGACCAGCGGCCCTGCACGGCGGGCGTCGAGCCGGCGCGGCGGCGGGCGGAGAACGTGCGCCGTCGCTCCGCCCGGGCGCGCTGCGACCCGAGGGGATCGGCGAAGCCATCCCCGGTGACGAGCCCCCTGGGGCGAGGCAGTGGCGTGGCGGTCAGCTTCGGCGAGCGCAGCGGCGCGAACGCGTCGTTGGTCGCCTCGCCCGCCCACACGAGGTCCCACAGCGCGTTCTGCAGCTCCTCGGTGGAGACGCCGGTGACGTCGGTCAGCAGGTCGGTGAAGAAGCAGGCGCCGGCCCGCAGGCGCTCGCGGAGGCGCTCGTGGATCTCCTCGGCGGGGGCCTCGCCGGTGCGCGGAGGCGGACCGAGCAGCGGCGCGTCCTCGCGGAAATACAGCGCGACCCGGCCGGAGCGCCGGCCCAGCGCGCCCGCGCCCACCCACACCACCTCGCCGCTCGCGCACAGCTGGTCCAGCCAGGACGGCGAGTAGGCGCCCACCCGGCGCGGCAGCACGTCGCGCTCCCACACCTC